>DATJOQ010000153.1:0-7087 GCA_035506935.1 Binataceae bacterium (SeqCode)
CGCGATAATCGCGTCCGACACGACGATTGGCGAAAACGCCTCGATCGGCGCCTACTGCGTTATCGGCGCTGGGGTCAGGATTGGGCGCGCGGCGGTTGTCCACCCTCATGTTACGATCTATCCGGGCGTGCGTATAGGTGACAATTTCACCTGCCACAGCCAGGTGTCGATTCGCGATAACGTCACTGTCGGCGACCGCGTGGTCATTCATAACGGGGCGGTTATCGGCGCGGACGGCTTCGGCTTCGTCGAGTACCAGCAGAATCTGACCAAGATTCCGCAGGTCGGTGGTGTGGTGATCGAGGACGAAGTTGAGATCGGCGCTCACGTTACGATCGATCGTGCGACGGTCGGCGCGACTGTGATTCATCGCGGGGCCAAGCTCGATAACCTGGTTCACATCGGGCACAACTGTGACGTCGGTGAATTCTCGCGCTTCGCTGCGCAGGCGGGGGTCGCGGGCTCGGTGACGATCGGCAGTTGGTGCGAATTCGGCGGGCAGACCGGATGTGCCGATCACGCCAAAATCGGCAACCGGGTGCGGGTCGCCGCCAAATCGGGGATTCCGGGAGACGTTCCCGACGGCACCACGATTGGTGGAATCCCCGCGGTTGAGATTCGCACGTGGCGTCGGATGGTCGCGGCGCTGCCGCGATTGCCGGAGGTTTTGCGTCGTTTGAGAACCGTAGAAGCGGAGCTTAGTTCAAAGAAAGCACAGTAATTATACGCCCTAATACCGGATGTGGATGGGCAAGTGTAACTTCGCTGTAAAAATTTGCTCCGAAATGGTAAGGTCCCGTCTACAGATGAATAAATTTCTCAATGGTAGCCGCGGGGCGCGAGCGGCGCTGCTGCTGCTGGCGATTGCGGCGCTCGCAGGCTGCCGAGCCGCCAATGCCAAGCTGGTGTTGGCCGACGCGCGGGTCGAGCCCTTCAATTTCGATGTCTCCGCGGGACAGGACCAGTTTCATATCGAGGGCTTGCTCGCGCGTAACGCAGACGCCTCGGGCCGCCGCCCGGTCCTGCTGGTGCTGAACCCAAGGGGCGGCAATGCCAGGCGATGTATCGAATCCGCCGGCCATCTCACGGACCTCGGAATTCACGTCGCGTGTATCAGCCTGCCGGGCTATGGCGCTTCGTCGGGACCGAGCCGTTTCCTTGGGCCGCAGTCGGTCGCGGCGACGCGGCGCGCGCTGGATTTATTGGTGGCGCGCAAGGACGTCGACGCTTCGCGTTTGGGATTATGGGGTCTTTCGACCGGCGCAGTGGTCGCCGGCCTGACCATGGATCAGGACCCCCGCCTGCGGGCGGTGATCCTGCAATCGGGCGCTTATGACATGACCGCGTTCTGGCCGCAGGCGCCGCTCCTGACCAAACTCGAAATCCTGCACGAGGTCTGGCCTAGCAAACGCGTGCTCCGGGAGCGCAGCGTGGTCGACCATCTGCCCGACCGGCTCGACTGCAACGTGCTGATACTTCATGGGGAAAACGACAAGCGTATTCCGCTCGATCAGGCCAAATTGCTCGAACAGGCACTGCGCCTACGCGGGGCGCAGGTCGAGACCGTCTATTTTCCCAAAGCGCGCGATTCGCTCGGTGGCAGAGTGGAGCAGCCGCTCGAATTATTCTTGCGCGACAAACTGATCGCGGCAGGCTAGTCTAATCAAATAACGGTGCGTTCGGGGTGCTCATCGGTTGGGCAGCTCCAGCGATGCGAGCCGGGTCTGACTCTCGCATTTCGTAGCATTCCAAAACCTTCTGCGAGAAGGGTTTGGTGATTTATAGTTGACGTGGAGACCTAGAGGCTCTAGACTGCGACCAATTGAGTCCTGCTTCCAACCTCGCGATGGCTGTTTATACCGAGCTCGATAAGTCGATCCTCGATGAAATCGCAGACGACTACGGGTTTGGCCGGATTCTGGGCATGGCCGGGATCCCGCAGGGATCCGTAAACAGCAACTACCTCCTTGAAACCAACAAGGGGAAGTTCCTCCTTCGCATTGACGAAGTCAAAAGCGAGATGGAGGTAAAGCGCGAGATCGACCTGCTGGTATTCCTGCGCCGGCATTCGTTCCCGTGTCCGCATCCGATTCAGGATCGCAAGGGACGCTATTATCGCGATTACGAGAACAAATGCTTATCGTTGTTCAAGTATGCCGAAGGACGCCTGCTGATTCCGGATCGCCTGAACTCTAACCATCTCGAGAATATCGGCCGGGTGCTGGGCGAGCTCCACGTTATCGGCAAAGGCTATAAGAAGGGTATCGATAACCGCTTCAGCTTCGAGCGGATCGCGGACCTTTATCTGAACGTACGCAACCGTTTGCCCCATTATTTCCGCAAGATCAGCCGCGCGCTCGACGACGAGGTCGAGTACCTGAATCATTATCTCGAGGGCAAGCTGCCCAAGGGCGTGATTCACGGCGATCTTTTCGCCGACAATCTGGTCTTCCGCGGCGAGCGGCTGGCGGCGGTGTTGGACTTCGAAGCCGCATGCCGCGGCAAGTTTATTTTCGACCTGGCCACCGCGGTCAACGCTCTATGCTTCGTCGGCGGGCAATATTCGCTCGATCGCTTCCGCTCGCTGATTCACGGCTACGAATCGGTGCGTACGCTTTCGCTCGCCGAATGGGACGCCTTCCCCAACGAGCTTCGCTACTCGTCGCTGCGCTTTACCGTCACGCGGCTGGAAGATTTCTTCCTGCGGCCGGTGGACAGTAACAATCGCGTGCCGAAGGATTTCAGTGAATTCTTCGAGCGCCTGCGTATCCTCCGCCGCGAAAAAGAGGGCGGGATGGAGGCGTTGCTGATGGCGATGGCGACCGGCTACGACTATCGCAAGTATCAAAAGATTAAGGCCGGCGAGAAACACGCCTGAGCCTATCCGGGCTCATCTTCTGTAGCCGTTAGGGGGCTTCCGATCACTTCACTATCGAGGTTTGTCGCCGGCTGCGGCCGTCAGCCGAATCACGATCCGCTGCATTGGGAGAATCGTCTTGTCTGCTCTGCTGGATAATCTGTCGCGTCCGTCGCCCACGATCTGGCTCGAAGTGGCGCCGCCGCGCGGAATCAACTGCGAATCCCTACTCTCGAAGCTCGGGCTATTACGCGGCCACGTCGACGCTATCAATCTGACCGACAACGCCCTGGGCCAGGTGAAGCTATCCGGTCTCGTATTCGCCTCCATGATCAAGAGTCGGCTTGGCCTGCCGGTCGTACTCAACTTCTCGTGCCGCGATCGCAATCGGCTGGCGCTGAAATCGGATTTGCTCGGCGCCGCGGCCCTGGGAATCGACGGCGTGGTCGCGATAACCGGCGACAAGCTCAATCGTCACGCGGCCGGCGCTGTAGGCGGCGGCGCGAGTGTCGCGCGCGATTTGGACGCTATCGGGCTTTTGCAGGTAATTCGCGACCTGAATCGCGGCGATACCGGCGAAGGCAAGCGGCTTCTAAAAACGCTGCCGGCGCTGGCCGCAGGCGCCGTGGCGAATCCGAATCGCGCCTCGAGCGAGCGCGAATTAGAGTTGCTCGCGCGCAAGGCCGAGGCTGGCGCACGTTTCGTGATCACGCAGCCGGTGTTCGAGCGCGAGCGCGCGATGGCGTTCGTGGGCCGCGCCCGGACCTACAATATAAAGGTCGTGCTCGGTATCCTGCCGGTCAAGCGGGAGGCGATGGCGAATTATCTCAGCGATCGTGTGACGGATCTGAGCGGCGCACGCGACCACTTCCAGCGTTACGCCGGACTCAGCGAGAGCGAGGCGCGCGAGCTGTCGATGCGCGAGAATCTGGAGCTGATGGAGGCCTTGGCTAGCGAGGTGGCCGGCTTTAACATCATGAGCGGAGGCGGCCCGTCGCTTTCGAGCGAGCTGGCGATCGAATTCAGCCGCCGCAGCGCTTCGCGAGTTTAGTCCGGCGGAGGAACGCTCGAATTTAAGGGACTTTCACTATCGACCACATGGCAGCGCCGAAAAGTAATCGCGAAAAGGACCAGATGCCTTCCAACCAGCAGGCCGAGGACGCGGTGCGCGTCCTGCTTCAGCATATCGGCGAGGATCCCGACCGCGAGGGATTGCAGCGGACGCCGGCGCGGGTGGTGCGAGCGCTCGACTTTCTCTCCAGCGGCTACCGGCAGGATGCGCGCGCGGTGATCAATGGCGCGCTCTTCACCGAAGACTACCAGGAGATGATCGTCTGCAAGGATTTGGATTTTTACTCGCTGTGCGAGCATCATCTGCTGCCGTTCATGGGCAAAGCCCACGTCGCTTACATCCCCAAAAATCACATTATCGGGCTCTCCAAGATCGCGCGGCTGGTGGAAATCTTCGCGCGCCGGCTCCAGGTCCAGGAGCGAATGACCAAGCAAATCGCGAGCACTATTCTCGAAGTGCTGGACCCGCTCGGCGTTGGCGTGGTGCTGGAGGCCGAGCATATGTGCATGCGGATGCGCGGGGTCGAGAAGCAGAACTCCTGGGTCACGACGTCGGCGATGCTGGGCGTGTTCCGCGCTAATCAGGAGACGCGTCAGGAGTTCATGACGCTGCTGCGCAAACAGTAATCGCGCGCACTCAACCGGCGCATTAACCCGCACGAGGCTCAGTTGGCTGCTTCAGACGACGATCTAGACGCGCTCGGCGAGTACGCGCTTCGCTACGTGAAGGCGGGCTATAAGCTCGGCTTGGGAACCGGCCATGCCGCGAGCGCGTTTATCCGCGCGCTCGGGAAATCCGGAATGAAGGTGCGCGGAGTGCCCACCTCGAGTGGCAGCGAAAAGCTCGCGCGCGAATGCGGGATCGAAGTAGTGAGCCTGGCTGACGTCGACCGTCTCGACGTCGCTATAGACGGTGCCGACGAGGTCGATCCCCGGCTCAACCTGATCAAGGGCTACGGCGGAGCGCTGGTGCGCGAAAAAATCGTCGCCGAATCGGCGCGCAAATTCGTGGTGGTGGTCGGTTCGGAGAAGATCGTCAAGAAACTCGGCCAGCGCGGAAGGCTGCCGGTCGAGGTCGTGCCGTTCGCGGCGCCGCTTTGTGCGCGGATGATCAAAGCTCTCGGCCTAAAGCCCAAAACCCGGCTCAACGACGACGGCAGCAAGTTTCTGAGCGACAACGGCAATCTGATCTTTGATTGTGAGCTCAAGCCGATCGCGAATCCTGCCCGGCTCGATCGCGAGCTGCTGTCGATCCCGGGCGTAGTTGGTGCGGGACTCTTTATTGCGATAGCCGATCGAGTGCTGATTGCCGAGGGCGGCGGAAAGATCCGGGTGCTGAATCGAGCCAAGCCGGGCTAACCGGAATCGAGACCGCGATGGCGACGTCGGGGGGTTGAAATTGTACTTGCCGCTTGTTCCTGCTTGGGTGTAGCTTTAGCTTGAAGCGAGGCCGATGCGTTTAGACCGGCTGCTCCGGTGCAGTGCACAGGGCAGGCGCGTAGCTAGCGCAGAGGCCGCTTCGTCGCTTTTGTGGCGGCAAAAGGTGCGGTCGCGTGAGCTGCCGGAGCGAACGATTTGCGATAATTCTCAGGTTCCGTCGAAGGTTGAGGTCGCCCAAATGAGGTGCGAATACTGCGATGCCAGAGCGGGGTTGCTGCGTCGCATCTGTTCGACCTGCGCCAAAGTTGTCACGGTGATCGACCGCACCGGCGGCGAAGTCGGCCTGGCGCAACTGGTTGATCTGTTCGCCAACGAGGGGCTGAGCCGTGAGCAGGTGGACCGCGTCCTCGACGCCGAGATTGGTAATCGGCCGACGATTCGGGACCGCCTGACCTCGAATATGGTCAACGCCCTGATGCGAGGACTCGGCATGCCGGGGCGCCAATCGCCGGAGGACGTGCAGAAGGTTCGTTCGGCGGCGGCTTCGGGGCAGAGCACCAACGATACAGAAGCGTTCCACGCCGCTGCCCGGCAACTGCGCAACGGGGCGCACGATCGCATATCAGGCGGTTAGCGACAGCTTAAGAGTTTACTTCTAGCTGCACGTGTGGCTATGAATCGCGAGTAGGCCGGGAAGACTGCAACCGGCGCTCGGCCGCTCGTGCGGCAACGACTTTTTGCCAGGTTCGCGGAGGATGCCGAATGAGCATCAAGACGATAGGGGTGGTTGGTGCGGGTCAGATGGGGGGAGGAATCGCGCAGGTCACGGCTCAGGCCGGCATCGACGTTATCATGTGTGACGTCAGCGAAGAGCTGTGTCACAAAGGGCTCGACGCCATAGCGCGCAACCTCGATCGGATGGTGCAGCGCGGCCGCTTCAAGCCCGAGGAACGCGATCGCGTGATGCGCCGGATTCGCGCCACCACCAAGATGGAGGATTTGGCGCAAGCCGACTTCGTGATCGAGGCGATCGCAGAGATGGAAGAAGCCAAGATCGAGCTGTTTAAGAAGCTCGATAAGATCTGTCCCCCTGACGTAATCTTCGCCTCCAATACTTCGTCGATTTCGATTACCCGCATGGGCGCACGCACCACGCGCGCCGATCGCTTTATCGGGATGCACTTCATGAATCCGGTGCCGGCGATGAAGCTGGTCGAGATAATTCGCGGGCTCGCGACCGCGCAGCAGACCTACGAGGCGACCAAGGCGCTCGCCGAGCAGCTCGGCAAGAGCACGATGACCGCCGAGGACTTCCCCGGCTTTATCGTGAATCGCGTGCTGCTGCCGATGATCAACGAGGCTATCTACACACTGTACGAAGGCGTAGGCCGCGTAACCGATATCGATACCGCGATGAAACTCGGCACCAACCAGCCGATGGGCCCGCTGGAACTGGCCGACCTGATCGGCCTGGACACCTGCCTGGCGATCATGGAAGTGATGCATCGCGTGCTGGGCGATGACAAATACCGGCCCTGCCCACTGCTGAAAAAATACGTCGACGCGGGCTATCTCGGGCGCAAGGTCGGACGCGGGTTTTACAGTTACGACGCGCAGGGAAATCTGATTCAGCCGCAGGCGTGAACACGAACGGATCAGCCGAGCACGCTCGGCCCGACTTGAGGTTGCTTCGCGGAAGGAGCACACATATGGCGGTCAAGGCTTTTATCCTGGTGGATACGTCGCCCGGCAAGGCCAGGGAGGTCGCGCAGAAGCTCC
>DATJOQ010000154.1:0-9289 GCA_035506935.1 Binataceae bacterium (SeqCode)
CCGACCTGGATCGTCGACGCCGATCACGACGAGGCGATCAAGCGCGAAAACACCGATCATATGGCTCGCCTGATTCCCGGTTGCGGTGAGTTAATCCTTCCCGAAGTGAGTCACTTCGCTTTCCTTCAGGATCCCACCATGTTCAACCTATCGCTCCAGCATTTCCTCTCCGCCAACGGCGCAGCGCATTCGATGCCAGAAGCAAAATGACAATCACGCGTACACGCGGTCCAGACGTCCGGCTATAGAGAGTCTCCGCGCTGATTTCTCCTCCGACGATTCATCCCAAGCTGCGCCGACAGTATTCGATCCACGACACGCGCGGGTAGCAAGCGCGGCAGTATCCAATTACGAATCGGATTCACCACCACCGCGTATCGGAGCTTCGGGCGTGGGGCGGTGAGCGCCTTCAGCACGACTCGGCCAACCCGTTCAGGTGGCAACCCTTTGCGGCCGGCGCTTACGATTCGCCGCTTGAAACGCCGCACCGGCTCCCTGTAAATCTCGCTTATCTGCGAAACGTCCATCGCTTCTGCCTTATCCCACATGGCGCTGGCAATACCGCCCGGACGAACGACAATAACCTCGATGCCATAAGCTGTAAGCTCGCGCCGCAAACTGTCCGATAGACCTTCCAGCGCATGCTTGGAGGCGGCATAGGGACCGAGAAACGGCAGCGCGATGCGCCCACCTATCGAGCTTATGTTCACGATTCGCCCGGGGCGGCCATTTCGCTTTTGGTCCGTTCCGAGCATCGGAGCGAAAGCCTGCGTCACACACAGATTGCCGAGCAGATTCACCTCGAGTTGCCGGCGAAAATCTTCGCACGACATCTGCAGCAACGGACCGCCAACCGCGATCCCGATGTTGTTGACCAATCCGAATAGAGTGGAGTCGCCAAGCCGCTCGCGGACGATGCTCGCGCTTTCGCTTACCCCGCGCGGATCGGTGACGTCGAACAGCAGCGGATCGAAACGCTCGCCGAGTTGCTGTTGAAGACGGACCGCGTCGGCGGATTTACGCACACTGCCAAACACGCGAAATCCTTCTGACACAAGGACTTTCGCCACTCCCCAGCCGATTCCCGAGGAGACGCCGGTCACTACCACGGTCTTCAGTTTTTCTTCGCTGTCGATCACGCCGACAAAATAACAGCAAGCCGTCGCACTCTACAAAGTGACGTGTTTTACGTCTTTATGCATAATATCACTACCCAAAGTAGTATTAAGCGCATTCAGCAGAACATCAAATACTTGCCCGAATCGAGGGATCCGATTCATGTTTGATAGCCAAAACTGCGTTATCGAAAGCTTGGGAGTATATCTACCCGACAATTCAGTATCGACCCGAGACTTTCTGAATTCGTGCAATTTCGCGGTCCGCAAAGCGGTGGAGTTAGTCACTGGGATCCGATCGCGTCGAGTGGCTGCAAGCGATCAGTTCTCGATCGACTTGGCGCGAGAGGCGATTGCACGCTGCCTCGCGACCTCCCACTACGACGCCGCTGACATAGATCTTCTGATTCTGTGCTCAATCTGCCGATACGACGGTCCGGGAATGCAGTTTTCATACGAACCTAACAGCTCTTTTCAACTCGCTCACGATCTGAACCTGGTCAATGCGCAAACTTTGGATGTCAGCAACGCGTGTGCCGGCATGTTCACCGGGATAGCGGTTGCGCGCGCGTTAATTTCCAGCGGAGCTGTACGAAACGCGATCGTGGCGAGTGGCGAGAATATCACGCACATCTCGCAAACTGCTCAGAAGGAGATCGCCGGGATAGACGATTCGCGCCTGGCAAGCCTGACGCTCGGCGACGCCGCGGCTGCAGTGCTGCTCGAGAGATCCTCCTCCGACGAGGTCGGGTTTCACGATCTGGAGCTTTACACGTTGAGCGAGCACAGCAAATTGTGCATCGCGCATCCGACCTCGCGCAGCCATGGCGGCGTGATCATGTTCACCGATTCGCCGAAGATGGCCTCGGTCGCGGTGCAAAACGGAGTCCAGCACTCGCACGCGGTAATGGAACGCAACGGCTGGTCGATCGACGACGTCAACCACTGGGTCATTCACCAGATTTCGCGACGCGCCACTCGCAACGTAAAGCGGGAGACGGAAACCACGCTCGAGCGGGGTCTTCCCGCGGGATGCAACCTGGTCGATAACGTTTCCGAACGCGGCAACACGGCAACCACTACTCATTTCGTCGCTCTCGCGGATGAAATCGCGGCGGGGAGGATCAACTCGGGCGACAAGATTCTTTTCAGCGTGGCAGCCTCCGGCCTGACGATCGGTACCGGGCTCTACACGATGGACGATCTGCCCGGCCGCGTTAACCATCGCCGCAACGGAAGCAGCCAAGCCGTCAATGGTCGTAAGCCGATCGAAAACGGACGCTCCAGGCGTCTCGAACCTATCGTGCGCGTCGAGAGCATCGGTTTGCCGGACGAAGCCGATGAGCCGCGCGACGATTTCGAATACGCGAAAGAAGCGATAGAAAACTGCCTCGACTCCTCGCGCTACGACAGAACCGATATCGGCTTGCTGATCTTTTGCGGAGTGTATCGCTCGGGTTTCGTCTTCGAACCGGCTATCGCATCATTGCTGGCTGGCGAATTAGGAATCGGAACCGGCCACGCGCGGGAAATCGGCAAGAAGAAAGTTCTCGCCTTCGATGTCTTCAACGGCGCGGCTGGTTTCCTCTGGGCTTGCGATATTGCTGCTCATCTAATCAGGCAGAGCAGTTACAAGGCCGCGATGATCGTCGCCTCTGAATTTCCAGGCAACTCCGGCGAGCAACCGGCTGGCGAAAGACGCATCGCTCAGACCGCCAGCGCTACAATCCTGGATCGCGAAACCGACGGTTCCGGATTCAGCGATTTCATGTTTCACAATTTTTTCGAGTACAGAAATGCGTTCACCTCGCGCTTGTGGATGGGACCCGGCATAACCGAAATTAAACACACGGCTGACGGCGATATCACAAACGCATATATCGACTGTATCACTCGTTCGCTCAAAGTGTTCGAAGCACGAACGGGAACCAAAGTTTCCGAGGCGAACTACATTCTGGGTCCGCAGATTAGCACTGCGTTCTCATCGGCGCTTAGTTCTGCGATCGGACTGCCGCTCGAGCGGATTGTGGATGTTCAACCCCACGCCGGAGACCTCCTGACATCGTCGTTCGTCCACAGCATGCATCATTTGAGGCATCGTGGACGGGTAAATTCCGGCGACTTCGGCATAGTCATATCGGCTGGCCCCGGCGTAAACATCGGATGCGCGAGCTATCGCTTTTAGGTTGATGACGCACATGCTCGATCAGCTACGCCGGCAGGTATTGCTCTATGAATCTGACGGCGTTGCCGACGCCGTCTTCCGTTCTGAGTTTTTCGGCAACAACGCGCGCCCTCTCGCGATAGGAATGGTTGCCGAGCGCCTCCGTGATAGCTTTGCTCAGCGAGTCGACCGAGAGGTCTTTACGAGGCACGGAAGCGGGCGACACGCCGAGCCGATCGATGGCTTTTGCCCAGAAGAATTGATCGGCGAAGAACGGCACCGGAACCGCCGGAATTCCAGCGCGCAGCGCGGCGGCAGTTCCGCCGGCGCCGCCGTGATGGACAATGGCCGCCATGCGCGGGAACAGCAAACCGTGGTCGACGGCATCGATCACAAAGATTGCATCGGATGGCGCGACCGCTTTAACGCCGCTCCATCCCGAGACGATCACGCCGCGGCAACCCGCGCGCCTTAATGATTCGATCACAATCTCGGCGGTTCGTTCCGGTTCCCGATCGACCATGCTGCCGAAACTGATGCACACGGGTGGAGGGCCGGCGTCGATGAATTGGTCGAGTCCAGAGGGCAATTTCCATTCAGGTATCGCCGGCAAAAACCAGTAGCCGCTGACGCAGGTGCAGCTCTTCCATTTCGGCGGCCGCGGCAGCACCGCGGAACTGTAGCAATAGAGCATCGGCACCGTCTGGTTGCGGATACTTCGAAACGGTTCGACCGCGATCGTGGCGCGCAGGCCAAAAATTTCGCGCCGCAAGCGATTCGCGAGACTGTTCATGAGCAGCGAACACGCGATGTAATAGAGCCGATGCGACAGCCAGTTGGCCGCTCGATTGCCGAAGCTGACCGGAAGCGGAACCATCGCGCTCGGAATCGCAGCGGTTGGCGTCACCGGCATCGGATAGGCGGGAATGTGAACGGCGCCAACGCTTTCCGCGGCGTGCGCCGCCACCAAACTCGCGAGGTTGGTTGAGACAATAACGTCCGCTCCTTTCGACTCGCGCAAAGCGTGAGCGGCGTACCGCGGCAGATTGTGCTCCATTATTTTGCGCGTTGCGGCGATCAGTTTTGGCAGATTGTAACTGCTGGCGAGCCACTCTTGTCCGGTAGGACTCGACAGAACCGCTTGCGGGTCCTCGTCAACGGGTCGGAAGTTGGATACGTGATGGCGGGCGAGGTTGGTGAATTTTCGCGGACTGACAAAAGTCACGTCGTGACCAGCGGTTTCGAGGCCATTTGCCAGCGCCAGATAGGGTACTACATCGCCGACGGATCCAAACGCTAACAGGGTGATTCTTCCTTTTCTCATGTACAAGTTCCTTGTCGTTCGTGAGCAAGATTCTCGGAAGGGTCTTTAGACAATCGAGCGCAGCGTTAAATCGCGGACGATTTGCTTTGGGCTTGTCGCATATTTATACTATTTGTAGCGACGAAGGAACTTTTATTGGCGAGTCTGGCGCACAAACCGCTTCTCTGACTGTAAACCAAGCCCGGGTTTTCCCGATGCTTTGCAGCAGGTTGTTTTTCACCGCGGCGCTGGCCGCCACGGGATAACAGCGGTGAAGACGTTTACGTGATTGCCCATGTATCTAATCGCGATAAAGATGCTGATGGGCGATACCGCGAAATATATCGCGCTCGTCTTGGGCGTCGCGTTTTCCACCATGCTGATGTCGAATCAGGCAACGATCTTTGCCGGAATAATGGAACGCGCTGCGAACCAGATTTCCGAAGTGCGCGAAGCCGATCTGTGGGTGATGGACAAACGGGTGCGCTACTTCGAGGAAACCGAACAGCTGACTCAGACTCAACTTTGGCGCGTGCGCGGAATCGAAGGAGTGCGATGGGCGGTGCCGTTATTCAAGGGCCTGGCAATGGCGCACGCTCCCGGGGGCGGTTTGCGCCAGGTGCATCTGATGGGAGTAGATGACGCGACCCTGACGGGTGTTTGCCCAGAGATGGTGATTGGCTCGAAAGAAGATCTGAAAATACCTGATGGAGTAATTATCGATCGTGCCGGATACCGTTTTCTTTTCTCTGGCACTCCAAAGTTGGGTGGAACGATCGAAATCAACGAGCATCGAGGAGTGATTGCGGGGATTTGCGATGCGGCGCCGCCTTTCACTACTTTTCCATTGATCTTTGCAAAATACAGCGACGCCGAGCGGTACGTCGGCAATCCGCGCAAACCGATTACATTTATCCTGGTAGCTGCCGAGCCGAATGTTGATCAATCATCGCTGGCTAATCGCATCGAAGCCACCACGGGTCTGCAGGTACTTGGCTGGAAAGACTTCGCATCGCAGACGATTTGGTACTACGTCCACAACACCGGATTGGGTGTCAACTTCGCCGTCACCGTCATACTAGGCTTTATTATTGGAGCGGTCGTGGTGGGCCAGATGTTCCACATCTTTGTGCTGGAAAATCTGCGCCACTTCGCCACGTTGAAAGCTGTAGGAATAAGTAATGGCACAATGAGCCGGATGATTCTGGTTCAGGGCCTGGTGGTCGGTGCTATCGGCTATAATCTTGGAATGGCGGTAAGCGCGGAATTTTTTGCGTTTGTGCGCAGCCTCGGCATGGACTTCAGAGGCTTCTACCTTTCCTGGCAGGTAATGGTGAGCACCGGTGTGGCTATTGCTCTGATTATGTTGTTGGCAACCGGTTTGAGTATCAGGCGCTTGTCGAAAATAGATCCGGTTTCCGTGTTCAAATCCTAGATGACTAATCATCTCAGGAATTTTGTCGAATAGACATTTACGCCATCGCAGATCTTTTTGGGATTACCTTGTTACGCAACGATATCGCTGTCGCCGTACAAAGCGTTACGAAAGACTTTCCGCTAGCGGATGGTTCAAGTTTCAGAGCGCTTGCGGGAATAAATTTGTCGGTAGCGGCTGGCAAATTGGCGATGCTTTCAGGACCAAGTGGCTGCGGCAAAACCACGCTGCTCTGCATCATCAGCGGCGTTTTGAGAGCCAGCAGCGGCGAGGTGACGGTTTTCGGAGAACATCTCGGCGCAATGAGCGAGCGCGATCAGATTGCTTTTCGTTTATCCGCCATTGGCTTCGTCTTCCAGCAGAGCAACTTGCTGCCGGCGCTGACTGCTCGCGAAAACGCCGCAGTACCATTGATTGCAGTTGGCTGCCCACGCTCGATCGCGCTTGAGAAAGCAACTGATGTGCTGCAGCAACTGGGGATCGGCGCGTTTGCCGATTCGCTGCCGATCCATCTTTCAGGCGGGCAGCAGCAGCGGGTTACTATCGCGAGGGCGCTGGTTCACGAACCGCGGCTGATTTTGTGCGACGAGCCAACCTCCGCGTTGGATGCCGAAAGCGGCCACACTCTGATGGGTCTGCTGCGATCGATCGCCGTGCAACCGGATCGAAGCGTGGTCGTGGTTACTCACGACAGCCGTATAACCGAGTTCGCGGATCTCTTAATCGCGATGGAAGATGGCCGAATAAAAAGTGCCGAAGCGAAGGATGCATGCGAATCGGAGGCGCGCGCTTAGTATGTGGTCGCGCATCACCCGCCGCATGCCACGGCTCGGACTGCCGATTCTCGGTGCGTGTGCGCTGGGATTCAGCGTGTTTTCCGTGGTTGAGGGTAACCCTCCTCGTACAACTCTCGCGCCGCCGATCGCACCGCCGCAAAGTCCGTTTCCGAATCGAATCGCCGGTCTCGGTATTGTCGAGCCGAGCAGCGAAACGATCGCGATAGCCACAGATCTGGGCGGCGTCGTGAAACGGATTTATGTTGTCGACGGCGATCAAGTGTCTGCGGGCCAGCCGCTTTTCGCATTAGATGACCGCGACTACAAGGCGGAACTGGCTGATGCGGAAGCGACGGTATCAGCCCGGGCTGCCGCGCTTGACAGGATCGAACGCGAAGTTGAATTGCAGCAAGCGACGGTCGCTCAGCAACAGGCTAAGCTCGAGGGTTCTCGCGCCCAACTCAGATTGGCCAAAGCGAACCTGGATCGCCAGTCCATACTGATCAAAGAACGAATTATCTCGCGACAGCTTTTCGACCGATCGATTGCCGACGACCAGGGCGCGAAAGCTGAAGCGTCTGCAGCTACGTCGGGTCTGACGGCCGCGCAGAGACAAGGCGAGGTGCTGAAGGCTCAAAAAGTCGAGGCCGAAGCGTTGTTGAAGTCCGCCCAGGCAGAGCAGCAGCGCCGCGATAGTGCTCGAGAAAAGCGTTGTGCGCGCCCCGATCAACGCGACCGTTTTGCGAGTTAATATCCATCTTGGAGAATACGCGCAGCCGGGCGTGTTGAATACTCCGCTGATGACGGTCGGCGCGCTCGACCAGCTTCATTTGCGGGTGCAAGTGGACGAAGAAGATGCTTGGCGAATCGAAGCCACAGCTCCGGCGGTGGCGATGGTGCCCGGAAATCCAGATCTTCGCACCAAGCTCAAGTTCGTTCGCTTTGAGCCGAGTGCGGTCGCGAAACGGAATTTGACCGGAATGGATGAACGAGTCGATGAGCGGGTGATCGAGGCGATTTACTCCTTTGATCCGTCGCAAATTCCGGCACGCGTGGGAGAAGCGCTCGACGTCTTCATCGAGAGTTCGCCGCAGTTGTCCGAACGCTCCTCAGTTTCGCTCAACGCTAACCCCAGCCAGCGCTGAATCTTCGATCAGGCCGGTTCACTTTCTTGCATACCTTTGTTACCACAAAGCTAGCTTCACGATTCGGTCGTGGCCGAAATGCCCAAAAAGTTCGAGGCTCTCGCCGCCGGCGGAAAGGTGACGATGCAGCTTCAGGACACCTTCTGGGGCGCGAGATTTGGCATGCTCACCGACGCTTACGGCATCCGCTGGATGTTCAACTGCGAACTCAAGAAGCCGTAATTTTTCGTCACACCGCGGGATTCGCGCCGTCAGCTTGCGTATCCCGCGGCGCAGTCCGCCTTCGACATCTCTGGGCAAAGCTAGAGCGGCTCACGGGCGATCGGCGCATTGCACAAGCATTATGTGCGGGGCCCAATTTTTGGTAAGGAAGGATCCATATGCGGTAACAGTAAAATAATCCGGGCGGAACCGGAGACCCGGCTGAGCAATCGATCTTTGCACAGGAGATCCCATGAAATTCTATTTCTTTCATCTGATGCCATGGCCGGATCTTCCGGATGATTTCGACGACAAGAGCAAATATCCTTCCGCGTGGGTTACCTTATCCAACAAGTTTTACGATCCAGAAAAAGGACATCTCCTGTACAACCGCTACCTCGACGAACTCGAATATGCGGAAAAGCTCGGGTTCGACGGAGCGTGCGTCAACGAACATCATCAAAACGCCTACGGCACCATGCCGGCGCCGAACCTGGTTGCGGCAACGCTGGTTCGGCGCACCAAACGCATGAAAATCGCGATGGTCGGAAACGGCTTGCCTCTGCGCGATCATCCCTTGAGAGTCGCCGAAGAGGTCGCGATGCTTGATGTGATCAGCGGCGGAAGAATCATTTCCGGTTTCGTTCGAGGTATCGGTGACGAATATTATTCGATGGGCATAAATCCCACGTTTTCGCAGGAGCGCTTCAAAGAGGCACACGACCTGATCATCCAGTCATGGACAAAGCCAGGCCCTTTCGAATTCGAGGGCAAGCATTACCGCGTACGTTACGTGAACGTGTGGCCGCGGCCGTTGCAGAAACCGCATCCGCCAATCTGGATTCCCGGATTTGGCAGCAAAGAGACCGTCGAGTGGTGCGCCGACCCGTCTCGCAAATACGCATATCTCGCGGTCTTCATGCCGGATCATCTAGTTAAATGGTTCTTCGATACATATCGGGAGGCCGCAGCCGGATTTGGTTATGAACCGTCTCCCTATCAGATGGGCCATCTTTTTCCGATCTATGTAGCCAAAACTGATAGAGAGGCATTCGAACAGGCCGGGGAGCATGCGCTATGGCTGTACCACAAGGGATTACGCCATAAATGGGAGATGTTATTTCCGCCCGGCTACACTTCGATTCCGTCG
>DATJOQ010000155.1:0-3504 GCA_035506935.1 Binataceae bacterium (SeqCode)
TTCATGAGAACTACGACCAGCTTTCCGTTCGCGTGACTTCGGTCCACTCGGGCCTGCAAAGCCTGCAGAGTCAAATGGGCGGCATGGGTCTGCGCGCCGACATGCGCGAGGCCGCCATTCGCATGGACGCCCTCATGCAGAAAGCCGACCGCCAGATTCAGTCCGGCGACGTGGACGGAGCCAAAACGACTCTGGACAATGCCGACCGCGTCACCAGCAAGCTGGAGAAGTTCCTGGGGCAGTAGCGTCGCCATTCTGTATTCCATTTCACATTTCATCGATCGAGGTCGGTGGGGGATTGAAAACGCCATCGCTGCCGATATAGACTTTAGTTAGGTGACAAACGCCATGCTGCTGAAAACGACCGGGAACTGATCATTCTCACCACGTCCACTCGAGTTCATATTCTGCGCCCACTCTTGTCCTCTGAATCGTGGCTTGAAGAGTAAGCCCATTCTGCACGGGTTTCTGTAATTCGGTTTCTGTCCCACTGTAGCGAGCGAAAAGCCTCGGGTTTCGCGGTTGCCTCGCAGGCCTGAAAATTACTTTCAGCTCGATCTGATCGCAGCGGACGTCGCAGATATGCAGCAGGCCCTCGGTCGAACCGGGAAACGAGTCAACAAGCTCGTACTCAACTTCGAGGTTGAACCTCTCTCGAGGTTTCAGCGGGTGCCTGAATCGCTTGCAGACATGCTGGCGCCCAAGCTCATGAACGATCTCGTCTGGTGCCTGACCGTCGATCCGAATGTTTCCGATTGATCCGTCGGCACCGACATTCCTGCACCAGAACTCGGTCGCCGTGATATTCGCAACGGCCGATTGTGTGCGTTTCAGCCTGGCGAGGTCGCCGGAATCACTCATAATTTCCAGCGTCTTCGAAATCTGTTTAATCGTGAAAGGCGGCCGGTGCGACCGCCAATAGAACCAGGCGAACGCGCCGATCAACAGCAGAATGAGGATCCCGATAGCCCAATCGCGGCTGGCGAACAGCAGCAGAAAACCCGGTATCGCGATAATAATGCCCAGCCATGCAAGAAACTCGTTGCGATCCATCGGTAATGAGTGACGGGGTAATCAAGAATATATCATCCGGTCGATGTAGCCTGGGCGCGACGGTTTGACCTCGCTGAAACATCTGTGCTATTCGTTGGTTCTGTTTCCAGGGTGCTCGCCACCGCGGTGAGTGAAAAGGGAAGCGGGTGCAAATCCCGCACGGTCCCGCCACTGTAAGCAGCGAGTGATTCCGGCATGAGTGCCACTGTCCGCACCGCGGATGGGAAGGCAGCCGGTATCGCGATGACCTGCGAGTCAGGAGACCTGCCCTGGATGCCGCTGCGCCGTCCGCAGTTGCGGCGCCGCATTTCTCAACCGATGCGAGGCGAGGACCTCAATGCGAATCTTCTTACCCGCGGCACTTGCCGCTTTTCTTTCCTGTTTCTGCCCGCTTAACGGGCAAACCCAAACATCGCTGACCGTTCATGTGACCGACCCGCAGCGCCGCGCTGTGCCCGGAGCAACCGTGTCTGTCAGTGCCCGCGATAACAGCGCACAGCTCATCGGCGCCACCACCGCCGACGGTCTCTCGCGCTTCTCTGCACTCGCCGCGGGCGATTATCTGGTGAGTGCCGAAGCTCGCGGATTCGAAGCCGCCCAGCCCTTGTCGATCCACGTCGAATCCGGAGAACAAAAACAGATCGATCTTCCTCTGACGCTCGCTGGCGTTCGCACGGAAGTGGTGGTCACGGCGGCGGGCACGCCGCAGACGGTGGACGAAGTCGCGAAGGATGTCTCCACCGTGGATGCCCAGGAGATGCACAATCGCGACGTGTTCGAAGCCGTGAACGCCATCGCCACGCTGCCCGGCGTGTTCATCGAGCAGGAGGGCGGCCTCGAAGGCTTCTCCGCCATTCGCCTGCGCGGCCTTCCCGATTACGACACTTCCGTCCTCGTCGACGGCCTGCGCCTGCGCGATCCAACTACACCGCAGGGCGACGCGGAGTCGCTGATTCAGGATCTGGTGGTCACCGACGTCGATCGATTCGAAGTGCTGGAAGGAGCCGGGTCGTCCCTCTATGGCACCAATGCCGTGGGCGGCGTGGTGAACATGATCACCAATCCGGGCGGCGGCCCGACGCACGGCAGCATTCTGACAGAAGGCGGATCGCTGGGCACGTTTCGCGGGCGGGCCGATCTCGCCGGCGGCTTGCTCGACGACCGCCTCGAGTACAGCGCAGGAGTTTCGGAACTCGACGTGACCAGCGGCGTGGGCGGCGTTGAGCCGGCGCGCGTGATGACAGGCCAGGGGCGCCTGAGCTGGCGGATCAGCCCCCAAACGCAGGCCTTCGCGCGATTCTATTTCGCCGACGCGTTCTCGCTCGAGCGCGATGATCCGAACGCCTCCGCCACGGCGCCGACGAGCGGCATCGTCGACGCCATCGCCAACGTCACCTACACGCCCGCGCCCAGCGACCCCGACAACACGCTTGCCTCACGTTTCTACTCCGGCGCCGCCGGCATCACGGGACATCTCACCGACGACCTGGGCTACTCGATCACTTATCAGGGCGTGGGAAGCTGGCGCCGCTATGCCAACGGCCCGGCCGGCACGGGCTATCAGTCGGACGACAACACGTCCACCGGTTATTACGGCACGGTGCATACGGTGAACGCGATGGCCACTTATCAGCCTGGCCGCCATCAGCTGCTCGATGCCGGCTACGAATTCGAGCATGAGGATTTCAACAGCATCTCGCTCGACGCGCTGGTTCCGGCGAACAACGCGATCATGAACGTCACCCAGCAGAGCAACGCCGTGTTCGCGCAGGATCAGGTGCGGCTGCTCGGCGATCGCCTGCAGATCGCCGCGTCCGTGCGCGCGCAGTATTTCACCCTGAGCGCGCTCGATCTGATTCCAATCACGATCTCCCCCTACGCCAGCGTGCATTTCCCCGCCCCGCCCGCTGCTTACACGGGCGATGGCGCGATCGCGTATTTCTTTCGTGGAAGCGGCACGAAGATCCGGGCGCACGTAGGTCGCGGCTATCGCGCGCCGTCGCTTTATGAGCGATTCGGCAATTATTTCTACGATGGCTATTACGGCTTCGAGGGCGATCCGCGCCTGCGGCCGGAGCGGTCCATCGGCTTTGATGGCGGCGTCGATCAAACGCTCGGAAACAACCGCGCGCGCCTTTCGGCTACCTACTTCTATACGCGCCTGCAGGAAGTGATCGATTACGACGACGGCACCGTGATCATGCCGAGCACCGATCCTTTCGGCCGTTACGGCGGCTATTTCAATACCAGCGGCGGTCTGTCGCGCGGCGTGGAATTCAGCGCCAGCGTCGCGGCAACGCGCTCGCTCGATATCCGCGGCGCGTATACTTACACGCTCGCGCAGGAGCGGACGCCGATTGTCGAGAACATCATCCAAACATTTCTTGCGCCGCATAATATGTTCGCGCTGGTGGCTACCCAGCGTTTCGGCGCGCGCCTGACCGCGACTTT
>DATJOQ010000156.1:0-8053 GCA_035506935.1 Binataceae bacterium (SeqCode)
GCTGTTCAGACGCGGCGTATTACTCCGGGACGATCGCGATCTTGCCGAGCACCGAGTTGCGCTCCATCAGCTCCTGGCCCTCGCCGAGTTCCTTGAGCGGCAGAATTTTTCCAACCATGGGCTTGATCTGGCCGCTCTCGACGAATTGCATCGCGTCGATTAGTTCACCCTTGTTGCCGAGATGAGAGCCGAGATAGTTCTGTTGCTTGTTCCACAACAGGCGGATGTCGAGTTTCGCGTCGAAGCCGGAGGTCGCGCCGCAGGTCACGATCGTCCCGCCCCATTTGAGGCACTGGATCGAGATCGGCCAGGTTTCGGCTCCGGTATGCTCGAACACCACGTCCGCGCGCTTCCCGTCGGTGATTTTGCGGACTTCCTTGAGGATGTCGTGCTTGGTGCGGTTGAGGACGAACTCGGC
Source organism: Binataceae bacterium (SeqCode) (assembly GCA_035506935.1). Lineage (GTDB taxonomy): Bacteria > Desulfobacterota > Binatia > Binatales > Binataceae > DATJOQ01. The sequence continues at coordinate 419 of DATJOQ010000156.1, forward strand.
GCCAAGGGTTTTGCACATCTCGAGCTTGTCGTCGCCGGAAGCGACCGCGATCGGACGCGCATTGAAGAGCTTGGCGATCTGGATCGCCATGATGCCGAGTCCGCCGGCCGCACCCCAAATCAGGACGAACTGGCCGGGCTGGATTTTGGCCCGCGTTACCAGCATCCGCCATACCGTGACCAGCACGAGCGAGATGGTTGCGGCTTCGGGATGGGTGAGATTTTTTGGCTTGGGAATGACGTTGACCGACGGCAGCTTGCAATACTCACCGTGACCACCGTCGAGCGGACCGGTTTGGAAGCCCCAGATTTTGAAATCGCGGCAGAAGAACTCTTCGCCGTGGGTGCAGTAGTAGCACTCGCGGCACGAGAGCCCGCAATGAACCACTACTTCGTCGCCGATCTTGACGTTCCTGACCGCGCTGCCAACGTCGGCCACCAGGCCTGAAACGTCGGAGCCCGAAATGTGCGGAAGAATGATCTCCATCCCGGGTAAACCGCGACGCGCCCAGATGTCGTTAAAATTACAGGCCGAGGCTTTGACTTTCACCAAGACCTCGGTGGGCCCCACCTTGGGATCCGGAGTGTCGATGTACTTCAACACTTCCGGGCCGCCATGATGGTCGAAAAGAACCGCTTTCATTGTGCTTCTCCGTCGATAAAGCTCTCGAAATTGCTATCGTGCGGGCAAGTCTTTGGCAACAGATGACCGCGCCGCACAAGTTAGGAAATGTGGTAGATTGACCGAGCCGGACTAATTTCATAGAACGTGACGGCGGATTAGCCGAGGCCGCCAGTTCGCCAGGGAGTTTATCGATGCCTTCAGCGGAGCATGAGGAAATACGGCGTTCAGTGCGCGACTTTGTCGACCGGGAAGTTGCTCCGATCGCCAACGAGCTCGACCGCAACAACCAGGAAATTCCCGAGCATATCCTGAAGAAAATGGCGGAATTGGGCTATTTCGGCGTGACTTTTCCGGCGGAATCGGGGGGGCTCGGGCTCGATTATGTATCGATGGCGATCGTGACCGAAGAGCTGTCGCGCGGATGGTTGTCGGTAGGTTCTGTGATGACCCGTAACCTGATAACCGGCGGCCTACTGGCGGCGCACGGCACGCCCTACCAGAAGGAGAAGCTGCTTCCCAAGATAGCGCGCGGCGAGTTGATGACCGCAGCGGCCTTTACGGAGCCCGACACGGGTTCGGATACGGCGTCGTTCAAGACGCGGGCGGTCAAGCAGGGCGACGGCTATCTGCTGAAAGGGTCAAAAATGTGGTGCACCTTCGCCAATCGCGCGAACATCCTGACCGTGATGGCGCGCACCGATCCCGATCCAGCGAAGAAGCATAAGGGACTGTCGCTGCTGCTGTTCGAGAAGAAACCCGGTAATGAATTCATGCCTCCGCAGCTCACCGGCGAGCCGATTCCGACGATCGGCTATCACGGCATGCGCAGCTTCGGCCTTTCGTTCGACGACGCCTACGTGCCAGCCGATAATCTGGTTGGCGGCAAGGAAGGGCAGGGCTTCTACCAGTTGATGGCGACCTACGAGTCGGCGCGAATACAGACCGCCGCGCGCGGGGTCGGAGTCGCGCAGGCAGCGTACGAAGCTGCGGTCAAATACGCGCACGAACGAACCCAGTTCGGCCAGCCGATCGGCAATTTCCAGGTGATTCGCCATAAGCTCGCGCACATGGCGGTCGAGATCGAAGCCGCGCGCCAGCTCGCGTATTACGCGGCGTCGCAGAAAGATACCGGCAAGCGATGCGACTTTGAGGCCGGGATGGCCAAGGTGTTCGCGGCCGAGATGGCGGAGCGGGTGTCGCGCGAGGCGATGCAAGTGCACGGCGGCTACGGCTACTCGATGGAGTTCAACGTGCAGCGCTACTGGCGCGACGCGCGCGTGCTGTCGATCTTCGAGGGCACCAGTGAGATTCAACTCGAGGTGATCGGACGCCGCATCATGGAGAATCAGGGCTGAGCGCGTCCGCTTCGGCGCGAAGCGTAGAGTGAAAATTCATTAATCGGAGAAGGCAATGTACATCCTCGACCAAGGCACGCGTCTAGTGATTCCCCGTACGCAACTGACCTATCCCGGCCATACCATGAAGCTGCATCAGACCGCCGCCGATGCGACCAAGGCGCCGGTCGACCACGTGATGGCGGATTTCGAAGATGCGTGTCCGTACGAATTCAAGGGCGACAAGAGCCGCAAGGTGATGGTCGAGGCGTTCAACACACTCGATTTCGGACGCAAAGTGGTGACCTTCCGCCCTAACAGTATCCACACCAGTTTCTTCAAGGGCGATCTGGAGGCGGTGGTACTCGGCGCACCGAACCGTTTTCACGGGATCGTGCTGCCAAAGACGCGTACCGCGGCAGAGATCGTGCAAGTTGCGGCGATACTCGATGACCTCGAGAAGCGCGGCGGATGGAAGTACAAGATCCAGATCGAGACGCTGATCGAAACGCCGCAAGCGCTGGTGAACGCCTACGATATCGCGACCTCGTCGGATCGGATGTGCGGATTGATTTTCGGTATCGCGGATTTTGCCGCTAATCTCGGGATTCGTGAAATCGTCGAGAACCAGAATCAGAACTTCCATTACAGCAAGCAGAAGACCGTGGTCGCGGCGAAAGCGGCGGGGCTTCACGCGATCGACAACGTCTATCTGCGGCTGTGGCGCAAAGAGGATTCGCCCGAGCGGGTGGCCGAGATGCAAAAGGGATTGCGCGAAAAGAACATGGGCGCGGCCGCGCTCGGAATGGACGGAACCTGGGTGATCCATCCGCAACAGGCGGAAATCGCCAATGCCTGCTACACGCCAAGCGCGGACCAGGTGAAGGAAGCGCGCCGCCTGATCGAGCACTATCACGCGAAAGGCGGCGGTTCGATGGCGGATCCGAAGACTGGCGAGATGATCGACGAAGCGACGATCAAAATGGCGCTGATGGATCTATCCAAGGGCGCGCAAGCCGGTTTGATCGATCAGAAAGAACTGTCGAACTGGGCCTCGAAGAGCAAGGAAATCACGGGTTACGACATTCTGGAGCTGATGCGCCGAACGGCGTAACGTGGCGGACGTGCGCTTCACTTCATCTAGGAAGAAACTGCCGATGCTCTCGCGCTACGGCAGGGGGGCGGCGTTGAGCAGGCCGGCGGCTTCGTCGTAACCCAGCATCAGGTTGAGATTCTGAATCGCCTGTCCGGCCGCGCCCTTGCCCAGATTGTCGATCGCGGTCAGCACGCACAGCGTCTGCGAGCGGCGCTCGAGCACGAACGCGATTTCGCAGAAATTGGTGGCGCGGACGTTTTTCAATTCCGGCAGCTCGCCCGGCGGCAGCAGCCGGATGAAGCGCGATTTGGCGAAGCCCGCTTCGAATGCGGCGCGCACGTCTTCGGCGGTGGTGCCGGCCCGCGGTCGCAGGAAGATCGAGGTCAGGATGCCGCGATTTATCGGCAGCAGATGGGGCACGAACATGATCGCGATATCGCGGCCGAGGATGCCGGCAATTTCCTGCTCCATCTCGGGCGTGTGGCGATGGTTGCCGACTTTGTAGGCGCGGAAGTTTTCGTTCACCTCGGCGAAGATCTGATCCAGCTTGGCCACGCGCCGCGCACCGGTGGTGCCCGATTTGCCGTCGATCACGATTGAAGAAGGGTCAACCAGGTCGCGGCGAATCAGCGGCAGCAATCCGAGCAACGCGCCGGTGGAGTAGCATCCGGGATTCGCGATCAGGCGGGCTTCGCGAATCTCCCGGCGGCGGAATTCCGACAGTCCATAGACCGCCTCGCGCAGCAGCGCGGGCGCGGGATGATCGGCCCCGTAGGTGGCGCGATAGGCTTCGGGATCCTTCAGACGAAAATCGGCCGAGAGATCGATAACCCTGAGGCCGTCGGCCAGCAATTCGGCCAGGATGCCGGTGCCGACGCCTTCCGGCAGGCACGAGATGACCACCTCGGCGCGATCCTTGAGCAGGCCGGGGCGCAATTCCTCAAGCGCGGGTAAATCGAGACCGGCCAGATGGCGGTAGACCTGAGCCACTTCACGCCCGGCGTAGTGCTCGGAAGTGAGCACGCTCAGATCAATGAAAGGGTGACCGGCCAGCAGGCGCACCGCCTCGATACCGGAATAACCCGTCGCTCCCAACACCGCGGTCTTGACTCTGTCGTTAGAAGCCATGGTTCCTTTACAATCCTGTCCCCGGGCGACAAGGAACAGTGATAACACTTCAGTAACAAAAAAGTGCGTTGCGTGCCACCACGCTTTCGCTACACGTCGGCGCTAGACAATGCTGTCACGATCGCACTTATTCGCAGCAGCCGGGCGATACTTTCCGGCGCCCGAAGGTTACATCATGATGACTATTGCGCGAATTTTTTAGCGCTTGGAGTATTGCGGCCGCTTGCGCGCCTTGTGACGGCCGTATTTCTTGCGCTCGACTTCCCGTGGGTCGCGCGTCAGCATCCCGTTCTTGCGCAGCGTCGGCCGCAGATTCTCGGCCACTTGCGCCAGCGCGCGCGAGATCCCGTGACGGATCGCGTCGGCCTGCGCCGCGATACCGCCGCCTTGCACGCTGGCGAGGATGTTGTATTGGGAGCGCGCTTCAGTAATCTCGAACGGCTCCAGGATCCGCATGCGCGAGGTCTCGCGCGGAAAGTAATCTTCGAGCGTACGCTCGTTGACGGTGATGGTGCCTTCGCCAGGAATCAAACGGATACGCGCGACCGCGGTCTTGCGCTTGCCGGTGCTCCAAATCGGATGTCGCTTGTCTACCATTTCGAAAGAGTCCTCGTCTTAAGCCTGGACCGGCTCGGGCTTTTGCGCGGCGTGAGGATGTTCGGCGTCGCGATAAATCTTGAGCTTGGTGAAGAGCTGGCGGCCCAAACGATTCTTGGGCAGCATCCCGCGAATCGCGGCTTCGAGCACGCGCTCCGGTTTGCTCGTGATTAGTTTGCCGGCGGTGGTGGTGCGAATGCCGCCAGGATGGCCGGTGTGCCGATAATAGGTCTTTTGCTCGAGCTTGGCGCCCGTCAGCCGCACTTTGGCTGCGTTGATTACTACCACGAAATCGCCTGCGTCCTGATTGGGCGTGAAATCGGGGCGATGTTTGCCGCGCAGGATACTGGCGGCGCGCGATGCGATACGGCCGAGCGGCCTTTCGTTGGCGTCGATCACCACCCATCGACGACCACGCAGCGCGTTCTCGTGCGATACGCTCTTGGTCTGTTCTGTCAGCTTCACTTTTCCCGCATCCGTAGCGCCTTCGCCGGGCTCGCCGATGGTCAGCTTCGAGCGCCGCGCGCAAAGCGCAGTTTATTGTTGGCGGGGCCGATGGGATTTGAACCCACGACTTCCGACGTGACAGGCCGGCGTTCTAACCGGGCTGAACTACGACCCCGCCTGAACCATCCTTTGTTACATTTTACAGCATCCGTGGCAACGGGCTATCCCGGTAGAACGCCCGGGCGAAAATTTCACGCATGTGCCGCGACGCCGCCCGGGCTAGCCGTTCATTTCGATTTTACGCTCTGGTATATCGCTCAGGCGTGGGATCAATCGAAAATTTGATCGCTGAGGCCGAGCGCGCGGGACGGCTCGAGCTCTCCGAACTCGAATCCAAACAGATTTTGCAATCGATAGGCGTCGCGGTCGCGATGCCGCAATCCGCCTCTACCCCCGAACAGGCGGCGACTGTCGCGACCCAAATCGGCTTCCCGGTTGCGATGAAGGTCCTTTCGCCCGACATCACTCACAAGAGCGACGTGGGTGGAGTGGCGCTCAATCTGAAATCGCAAGCCGAAGTCGCGCAAGCGTTCGCGGATATCCGGAGCAACCTTGCGAAAAACCGGTCCGACGCGCGCTTCGAGGGCGTCACGGTTCAGCCTATGGCGCCGCCGGGGGTCGAGATGCTGGCCGGAATCATCCGCGACCAGCGCTTCGGCGCGTTGATCGTCGCGGGAATGGGCGGAACGCTGGTCGAAATTCTGAACGACACCGCGATGCGTCTGGCGCCGTTCGACGCTGCGGATGCGCGTGCGATGATCGCGGAGCTGAAGGGCGTATCGATCCTGCATGGCGCGCGCGGCGCGCCGCCGGCCGATATCGACAGCCTGGCATCGTTGCTGGTCAAGCTTTCGCAGATGGCGGAGCGTTATCCGGAAATCCGGGAGATGGATCTGAACCCGGTAGTGGTCTATCGCGAGGGGCTGATGGTACTCGACGCCCGGGTTGCGCTCAAGGCGCAGTCGGAGTGCGCTGGGGACGAGGCCGCCGGCGCGCGGCGTCAACCCAGGCTCGAGAATCTGAAACGCGGATTCGATCCGCAGGCGGTCGCGGTGATCGGCGACAAGCGCGTCGGCGGCTATTTGTGGCTCCGCGCGCAGGCTCATCTCGCTCGCAAACTTTATTCGGTGCAGATCGATCCGAACGAGATTCCCGGAATCGAAGCGATGGGGATCGCGAACCGTAAGAGCCTGGCCGAGATACCCGAAGCGATTGATTATGCCGTCGTCGCGGTGCCGCGCCCGATCGCGCCGCGCATATTGAAGGACTGTATCGCCAAGGGGGTGCGCTGCGTTTCGTTCTTCACTTCGGGATTCGCCGAAACCGGAGAGGAGCTGGGAGTCACGCTTCAGACCGAGCTCAAGTCGATGGCGGAGACTTCCGATATCGCGCTGGTCGGACCCAATTGCATGGGGCTCTACAATCCAGCGATCGGATTGTGCAGTTTTCCGGATCAGAACGTGGGCGAAGGCGGCGACGTGTGTTTCATCTCTCAGAGTGGAACGCACGCGATCAATTTCACGATGCAGGCAGCGGCGCGCGGAATCAAAATTAACAAGGCGGCGTCGATTGGAAATGCGATTATCCTGGAGGCGGCGGATTTTATCGACGTGATGGCGGACGATTTGTCTACTCGTGCGATCGGAATGTACGTAGAGGGCGTGCGCGAGGGGCGGCGCTTCTTCGAAAGTCTCAAGCGTGCCGCCAAGCGCGTTCCCGTGGTGATTTGGAAAGGCGGCGCGACCGACGCAGGCGCGCGCGCGACCTTCTCACATACCGGAGCGCTCGCGACGCCATCGTCGGTGTGGCGAACGGTTGTGCGCCAAAGCGGCGCGGTCGAGGTCGAAAATCTGGACGCGATGCTCGACGCGATCGAGCTGTTTGCGCGCGGGCGCAAGGTCCAGGGCAAGCGGGTCGGATTAGTGGCGATGACCGGAGGACAATCGGTCGGTATCACCGACGCATTCGCGGGCGGCGGCCTCGAAGTGCCCGCGCTGTCGACTTCTTCATACGAAAAGCTGAAGAAATTTTTCAATATCGTGGGCGGTAGTTATCGAAATCCGCTGGACGCGGGCGGCACGATCGCGCTCGACTCCGAGCAGGGCAATCTTGGCCGCATCCTGGACATCCTCGATCGCGATCCGGTGATCGACGCTATCGTGCTGGAGATTGCAACCGGGCTCCGCGGCGCGAGATGGGCGTCGCACGAAGACGAGCTCATCACGCTGCTGGACAAACTCCAGGAATTCGATCGAAGCGCACACAAACCCTTCGTCGTGATCCTTCATCCCGCGCATATCGAGATTATCGTCGCGCGCGCAAAGGAGCTGGCGCGCGCGCGCAAACTAG
>DATJOQ010000157.1:0-4350 GCA_035506935.1 Binataceae bacterium (SeqCode)
CTCGGCGGAGATCGCGCTGTGATCGATCGAGGTCACAAGCCGCACCTTGCAGCGGCCGGGAGCAGTTGGCGCCGCACTTGATAGAGATTGGCCAGCGCGAACATGGTCTGCGCCCGCGCCAGGTTTTTGGTCAAGCCGCGACAACGCACCTTGGTGAAGCCCCACAACTGTTCAATCACGCCAAAGGCGTGCTCACCGCACGCGCGGGTACGCGAACGCGCCCGGTTGATCATCCGCCAGCGCTCGCTCAGCGGTCGCTTGGGATTGGGACGCCGATTGATCCGGTAGCGTATCCCCCACGACTCAAGGAACTGCCGATCGTCTTCCTTCCAGTACGCCTGGTCACCGAAGACCTCGCGCTCTTGGCTAATTCGGGGCGCGAGTGGCCGATTCGAATCAGCGGGTGGCCCAGTTTGCAGTAAAGTTAGCGCGCCTTGCCTGCGGCCAGGGCTTTTACATCGCTCGTCGTGAGGGGGTTCCCCGCGATACCCCAATCTCCGCTTTTGACTTCTTCAACTATCACCCAAGTGACGGGACGCATGTTTTCACCTTCGATTGCAACCATTGTGTCGGTAAGCTTGCGGACCATCTCGCTTTTCTGGGCGTCGGTGAATACTCCCTCGATCACCTTGACATTGATTAGTGGCATTTTCTCAGACCCCTCAATAACGTTGTCAAAACCGTAACGCTGAAGCGCGGAAACCACAAGCGCGGAGCGCGGCTACGAGGCGAACATTCATCCGACTTTCAAGAGATGAAGCGACTCTTTCGCGACGCCGAGCGGCCCAATTTGGCAAGCACCCACGAATCGACCGACTTGTTCAGAGATTCCCTAGCGGGCCGCGGACGCTGAATTACCGCCCACATCGACGCCCGTCAGATAGCGCGCGATCGCGGCCAGATCGACAAGCCGCGATGGTTCGCGGCCCAGATCGGGAACTGCGATGAGATTCGCGCGGTGCGGCATCATCGCGCGCAGCGCGTTCATCGATTCGGCCTCGCGCGACTTGAGCGCCGCGAAATCGTCCCAGTTGCGCCTGAGTTTACGCTTGAGCGCGGGCGCCATCTTGAGTTTGGCGAGCGCCGACAGGCTCGGCATCTCGGGCAGCGTCCGATTAACGATCAGCGCGTCGGCCTTGAGCCCGATCGCGCGCAGTGAATCAAGAAAGCCGCGGGTCTCCGCGGTTCGCTCGGCTTCGGCCGTGGTGACGACTACGATCAGGCATCGCGGATCGCGCAGCAATCCCTGGGCGCGTTCGGCGCGCTCGGCGAAGCCCTGGTACATGCCCTCGAAGCCGCGGACGAAACCCTGGACGTCGGTGAGCAGTCCGAGTCCGGTCAATCGATCGAAGGCCTTCAGCACTCCGCGCGCGGCAAGATCGACCAGCTTCACGCTCTGGCCGAGGAAGCCGCTCGACGCACCGAGCAAAGCCGCGGCGCGTGAGTTGAGCAGCTCGAGGATTCGGCGTGGCGCGTCGAGAAAATCGATCGCGTGGCGCGCGGGCGGCGTGTCGAGCACGATTAGATCGGTGCTGCGGTCGGCGTGCAGCTCGAGCAGCTTTTCCATCGCCATGTAATCGCTGACGCCGGTCAGCGCCTGCGACAGATTGCGATAAATGCGATTTTCCAACACCGCGTCGCGCGCGGCGGCCGACGGCGCGTAACGCATCACCAACGAATCGAAAGTGGTCTTGGGATCGAGCTTGAGCGCGCGCAGTCTGGCGCCGGGCTTGCGGCGCAGGCCGTTCAACTCGACCTCGCACGGCTCGGCGGTATCGGGCGCGAGGCCCAGCGCGTCGAGCAGGCGCGGCGCGGGATCGACCGTCATCACGTCGACCGCGCGGCCGCCGAGCGCTCCACCCAGCGCCAGCGCGGCCGCGACGGTGGTTTTACCGACGCCGCCTGCGCCCAGGCAAACAACCAGCCGATACTTGCCGAGCGACAATGCCGATTTCATAGATGCGCCAGCGTGGATTCGAGCGTCTGGCTCAGTTCAAAGATTTCCTTTTTGCCGAGCGACGCACGAAACAGCATCGGCAGCTCGATCAAGCCAAGGCCAGCGCCGCCGAGCCGCCCGCGTGCGCGTTCTGCAATAGCGCCGAGCTCGATCCGACGTTCCATGAGACGGCCGTGTTCGCCGAGCGTCGCGGCGAGCTCAGATTCGGCGCGGCTGAACGAATGGCCGGTGGCGCCGTTTAGAATTACACCGACGCGGCGCACGCGCATCCGACGGTCGAGCACGGACGCGGTTTCGAGCGCCTCGCGCACCGAAGCCTCTTCCGCGGTCGACGTTATCAAGACGCCGAAGCTCTCCGGATCGGTAAGAAATTTCTCCAGCTCGCGCGCGAGCCGATGCAAAAGCCCATTGGTCGCCAATGCGCCCAAGCCGCCGGCAACCGACAGCAGCTCGAGCGTGGTTCCGCTCGCGGGACCGTCTATTACCAGGTAACCGCCCTCGCGCGCGGCATCTTCGGCGAGGATTCGCAGCCGATCGAGCATCAGAAATGCCTCGAGTCCCGGGAGCGCCGCGGTGACGTAGCCGAAGGTTCGGCTCTTCAGCATCCGCCGCGAGACCATCTTCAGCGGAACGATTCGTTCGATAAACGATTCCAGCTCGGCGCGCGGGCTGAGCGCGCGCACCTCGAGCTGCTTGCCGACGTGAGCGCTGCCGCGGCCGTTCAAATCGACGCCGAGCAGGCGGGCCGCCGACGCTCGCCGATCGATATCGGCAACCGTCACCGGATATTTGCGCGCGAGCGCGTGGCCGAGCGCCGCCGCCACGGTGCTCTTGCCGGTGCCGCCTTTGCCGGTAATGAATATCAGACGGGGCAGGGCCATCGTTAAAATTTAAGCGCCCGTTTCGTCACAGTCCATATGACAGACTCGCCAGAGCGCATGATGCGCAGCATGATCCTGGAGATCACCCCGGCTGATATCGCGTACTTCAAGGCGGTGATTGAATCTTACGACAATCTCGCGACCTTGCGCACCGAAGATCCCGAGCGCCATCATCTCAAGCTCTGGTTCGCGCCCGAAGCCGAGGCGGATATCAACCAACTGCTGGCCTCACTGGCACCCAAGCTCGTCATCCGAATCCTGAAAGTCGAATGACGATCACGAGGTGGTCGGCGGTTCGCTCAATGGTTGGGTAACCGGCGCGGGTTCGGGGCGCGCAAAGTACGCGACCGCGATACTGAGTCCGTACAGCACCAGCAGCGGGATCGAGAGCAGGAATTGCGAGATCATATCGGGCGGAGTCAGCGCCGCGGCGACGATAAAGATCGCCAGCACCGCATAGCGAAACTGCTTCAGCATCATGCGATGGTCGACCATGCCAACCCGGGTCAGGAAATAGGCAAAGATCGGCATCTCGAAAGTGAGCGCGAAGGCGAGCAACAGCTTGGCCGAGAACGCGAGATACTCGCTGATCCTGATCGTCGGCGTGACCCCGATCGAGGCATACTGGCTTAGAAAAAATGCATAGCCGACCTTGAAGACCACTGCCCAGCAAAAATAGCCGCCGAGCAGGAAGAACATCGAGCCGAAAATCACGAATGGCGCGACCATCCGGCGCTCCGACTGATGCAGCCCCGGGGCGATGAACTTCCAGATCTCGTAAAGCACCGCGGGGCTGGCGATAAACAGCGACGCGACCATCGCGACCTTGATCTTGGTGAAAAAGGCCTCGCCCACCCCGGTCCCGATCAGCAGTACGTGATTTTTCGAGACCTCGCGAATCGGCCAGGTCAGCGCCGCGAACAGATAATCGACCACCAGGTAGGCGACGATGAATCCGATAGTGAGAGCGATCAGCGAGCGGATCAGTCGGACGCGCAACTCCTTGAGGTGCGCGATGATCGGCATCCGCGCTTCGTCGCTCTCGTGAGATTCCATCAGGGACGCGCCATCACTGTTGCGATTGATCGGACGGCGGCTCGCTGACATTGGGCGGATTGGGCGGCCGGCGCGGCGGCATATTTACCTTGGGCTTCGACGATTCGTCTTCTTCCAGCGCTTCGGTGAGCTCCCTCATCGCCTCGTTGGTCGCGGCCCGCAGTTCGCGGATAATCTTGGCCAGCGCGCGCAACACCACCGGCATCTGCTCTGGCCCGATTACCACCAGGGCGATGGCCAGAATCACGACTATTTCTACAATATCGAACGTGGGAATGAACCGCGCTTTCGCCCGGAGGGCAGATCCGAATCACGGCGAATCCTGTTACTATAGAAGCATCATGTTAGCCGATTTCAAAGGTGTCAAACCATGCTGAAGACGGCGCTGATCGCTGACCGCCGCTATCTCAAACACATCGCGGGCCGACGCCATCCGGAGCGGCCTGAGCGGGTCGA
>DATJOQ010000158.1:0-6934 GCA_035506935.1 Binataceae bacterium (SeqCode)
AGACGATCGCGCCGCCGGTGACTTTATAACCCTTGTGAAAACTGTAGCACTGGCTGCAGGCGTCAAACGCGCTGTGAATGTTACCGTCGGAGTCGCGTGCGAGAATAAAGCGGATCTTTTCGCCGGCCCGGTCCTCGTAGCAATAAGTTTGTGCGTCGCCGCGGGCGAGATTCGCCACCGGGATATTCAGCAACTCCGCGGGCCCGAGCTTGATGCATCGTGGCGGAAGCGTCAGCATCGCGGCGCCCAGTGCGGCAATCGCCACGATGATCAATCCCGCGCGAAGCTTGAGTTTAGGCCTACGCATACGCTGCCGAAGATACTATTCCGCCGATTACCGCAGTGCCAGCCACTTAGATCGAAGCAATAGAGTCCATCGCGGTCTTGATCCGCTCGCACAGCTCGATCACGCGGAGCCCATCGCGAGCGCTGACCGCCGGTGTCGTGCGATCCCGCACGCTGGCAACGAACGAGGCTATCTCGTCGCGCAGCGGATCGCTGTTCTCGAGCTCGACCCGTTCCGCTGAAATTACCGGATACTGACTGCCCTCGGCGGGCGGGCTCTTGCGATAGACCTGCAGCGTACGCGCTTCGTAGTCGACCGAGATATAAGCGTCGGGTTGAAAGAAGCGAATCTTGCGTTCGCGTCTGGCAGCGACGCGGCTCGAGTTGAGGTTGGCTATCATGCCGTCGGCGAAACGCAATCGCGCGTTGGCGACGTCGATGCGATCGGTCAGCACCGCCACGCCGATCGCCTCGACCGAAGTTATTTCCGAGGTGCACAGGCTTAGAATTACGTCGAGGTCGTGGGTCATCAGATCGAAGATCACGTCGACGTCGGTGCCACGCTCGGTGAAAGGCGCCAGCCGATGGCATTCGACGAAGCGCGGCGCGCGCAGGATCGATCGCAGCCGCACGATCGCGGGATTGAAGCGTTCCAGATGGCCTACCTGAAGAATCCGGCCCGAGCGCTCGGCGATAGCGGCCAACTCGCGGGCCTCATCGAGCGTCGCGGTCATCGGCTTTTCCACCAGCACGTCGATTCCGGCTGTCAGCAGATCGGCCGTGATACGAAAATGCGTGAGCGAGGGGGTGGCGACGCTCACCAGGTCGACCTTGCCCGCAAGCTCGCGATAATCGCTGAGGATGGTGGCGCCTGCCGCGGCAGCTACGCGCTCGGCGCGCGCACGATCGGTGTCGACCACGTACTTCAAGCGCAGGCCCGAGCTCGCCAGATACTTATCGGCGTGAAACGCGCCGAGGCGGCCGGCGCCAACCACTGCCGCGGCGATTTCAGGCATAGCCGTAGACCGTGATTCCGTGTTGCTCGGCCATCGCTATCGTGTTCTCGCGCTCGAGCACCAGGGTGAGGCCGGCTTCGATCCCGATCATCGAGGCGCCGATCTCGTCGAGCAGCGTGATCGTGTTGGGACCGATCGCCGGGCGATCGAAGCGCAAATCCTGCCCCGGCTTGGCGGCCTTCACCACCACCAATCCGCGGCCGCACAGCGCCGCACCGCGTCGAAGCGCGGCGTCGGTTCCCTCTACCGCTTCGATCGCCGCGACCACACCGTCACGCACCGCGACCGCCTGTCCGATGTCGAACGCTCCCACGGCACGGGTGACCGCGACCGCGAGTTCGAGATCTTTCAGTTGGGCTGCGTTCGGTTCAGGACCGGCCTGACGGCCCGCTACGGCGAGCGCCCCTTCCAGCATCGGCACCGGATCGATGACCTCGATCCCTTCGGCCTCGAGTTCTCCCGCAAGTCCGCGCAGCACGGCGTCGTCGCTGAACTTTCCCACCCGCGCCAGCATCCGGAGGGCGCGCTCGTCGGGCACGAACGAAGTCTTGAGGCGCGCGCGCGAGATCCCGCCGGCCATCGCGGCGACCGTGATGCCGGCGCGCTTGAAGGTATCGACCATGGTCTCGAGCTGGCCGACCTCGATCCACTCGATACTATCGCACAGCGGTTCCAGGGCGGGTTGCGTTTCGTTGCGATGGGCGACCGCGATTATCGCGATTCCGCGCGCGCGTGCTGCTTTGGCAACCGCGATAGGAAACGTTCCGTTGCCGGCGATAAGGCCAAGCTTAGTCACGATCGCGTCCGACCACGCCGCGCTTGGAAGCGAGGATGAAGTCGATCAGGCGGCGGACCTCGGGATAACGGCCGTCGCGCTCGAGGACGCGATTGATGGCGTCCTGGCGCGTCAGCCGCGAGTAAAACAAGGCGCGAAACGCTCTCTTCAATGCGTCCACAGTCTCGACGGTGAAGCCCCGGCGTTCCAATCCAACGGTATTCGCGCCTACCAGCCGGGCACGATCACCGGCGACCATCGCGTACGGCGGCACGTCCTGCGCAACCTTGCATCCGGCGGCCAGCACGGCATGCGCGCCGATACGGGTGAACTGATGCACTCCGCAGAGGCCCATCGCGACCACCCATTCTTCCAGCACGCAATGGCCCGCGAGCTCGGTCGAATTGGCCAGGATGGAATGATCGCCGACGATACAATCGTGAGCCACGTGCACGTAGTTCATCACCAGCACGTGATTGCCGATCCGGGTAAGCATCCCGCCGCCTTCGGTGCCGCGATGGATAGTGCAGAATTCGCGAATCCGATTATCGTCGCCGATTTCCAGGCGCGAGGGTTCGCCATGATACTTGAGATCCTGCGGTGGCGCGCCGATCGAGGCGAACTGGAAGATGTGGTTGCGCGCACCAATGGTGGTGATGCCCTCGATCACGGCGTAGGGACCGATCACCGTGCCGGGACCGATTTTAACCTGTTCGCCGATCATCGCTCCCGGTCCCACCTCGACCGTCGAGTCGAGCTCCGCCCGCGAAGCGATGATAGCGCTCGGATGGATCCGGCTGCTTATGGTTGCTCTCCCACTGACATCGCCGAAATCTCAGCCTCCGCCGCCAGTTCTCCGCCGACGTGAGCTTCGCCGTGTATTTTCCACAGCGGCGGATGATGGCGGATCAGCCGCACTTCCATCCGCAACTGATCGCCGGGAATCACCTGGCGGCGCAGGCGCACCTTGTCGAGCCCGGTTAACATGAACAGGCCGTGATCGCTATCCTTGCGCGCGCCGAGCGCGAAAATCGCCGCCGATTGCGCCAGCGCCTCGATTATCAGAACCCCCGGCATCACCGGCCGGCCGGGGAAATGACCGTTGAAGAACGGCTCGTTGATCGTGACATTCTTTATCGTCACCGCGCCTTCGGGCGTGACTTCGAGTACGCGATCGACCAGCAGGAAGGGGTATCGATGAGGCAGCAGGCGCAGAATCTGATCGAGACTCAGCGCGGGCGAAGTGTCGGAATCAGACGCCACGTCTATTTCGAAATCGACGAACGCTTCGCGGCTTGTTGACCGAAGGACGTGCCCGCGCCTGCTTCCTCAGGATCGTCTTCGCTGCGCGAGCTTACCCTGCCGCCGCTATGATCGTAGTCGCGAATCACCTCGTCGGTAATATCGATTCCCGGCGCACCCCACAGGATCGAGCTTTTCTCGACCACCATCGTGTAGCCGCGCTTCTCGCCGATATTGCGGATGACCACCGATAGATCGCGCACGATCGCGCCGGTCACTTCCTGGTCCTTGCGTTCGAGCTCGTCCTTGGTGTCCTTGTAGTTGCGGTCGAAGTCGCGAGCCTTGCGCGCGTATTCGTCGGTCAGATTGCGCCGCTCGTCATCCTTCATCAGCATGCCTTTTTTCTCGAGCTCGTCCTTGAGCGCTGCAACCTCGTTCTGTTCTCTTTGCAGCTTGGTTTGGACCCGCTCGATCTGGATGCGAAATTGATCGCGGGCCTTTTTACCGGCGGCGCATTCGTTTAACGCCCGCTGTACGTCGACGTATGCCAATTTCGTCTCGGCCCGCGCCGGCATGCTCGCCGCCAGTGCCAAGATCATGCTGCCCACGATAATCAGTCGTTTCATTGTAAAAGTACGGACCTCCTGCGACGCGTCGTAATTTCACCCGCGGTGTAGCGCAAACTTGCGCTCCCTGCCGCCTCAAATACCTGTATAGCTTTCAAGCCCTCAATGGGAATACCGGAAGGGCCGCTGGCACGGCAATTTCGCGGCCGAAAAGCCGAAAACCATCGTGATTCAGCGCGATATCGGCGCAGGTCAGCGCCAGTAGGCCGGCGTACGATACCATCAGAGATTGCCTCCGGCGCCGAAGATAAAGTCGGTCTTCAGGTCGTTGGGCCGCGGATTAATCGGGATGCCCAGCTCGATTCGCAGCGGACCGAACGGCGAGCGCCATCGAATGCCACCGCCTACCGCTGCCTGCAAGCTGCTCGGATTGATTGATTGCGAAATGAAATAAGAATTGCCGGCGTCGAGGAACACCACGCCGCGCAATCCCAATGCCTCGACAATCGGGAAAACCACCTCGTTGCTCAGCAGAAGCTCCTTGCTTCCGCCGACCGATTCGAACACCACCGGCTGGCCGCTGGCGTTGTGAATCACCACGCGGGGGCCCAGTGAATAGAACTCATAGCCGCGTACCGAGTTGATACCGCCCGGGAAGAAGCGTTCGTACAGCGGCAACTCGTCACCCTTGTCGCCACCGATAGTCTCACCAATCCCGAAATCGCCCCCGATTGAATATACCCAATTGCCCCACACCGGACTCTCGAGGAACGAGAAGAAGAAGCGGGCGTGCGCGAGGAATTTGAAAAACTCCACCGTGCCGCCGGGACCGGCAAGGTCGAAGCTCACGTTCTGCACCGATCCATGCCGCGGATCTACTGGATTGTCGACCGTGTAGCGCCGGATGCTAGGGCTGATTTTGGAAACCAGACGATACCCTTTGTAAAGGCGGATTTGATAAGTGGTCAAGCCGTTCAAGCCGCCAATACCGACGCTCTCGAAGCGATAGCCCAATCCCGCCGAAACGTCCGCGAGCGAAAATGGACCGATCCGCTTGAGTCCGAGGTCGGCCAATGGATAGGAGCTACGGATCGCGAAGCCGGCGGAGCTTTGATCGAACGAATAGAGGAACAATTTCCAGTCGAACAGGTCGAAGCCGACGTTGAGCGGCATGTCGAGAAAGTAGGGCTCGGTGTAACTCAGCGTGTAGTTCTGGAACAGGAAGCCGATCTGCGCGTCCATCGAGATCGATTGGCCGCCGCCGAAGAGGTTGTTCTCGCTGATCTTGAAGTCGCCAAACGCCGACGACGCGGTATCGAATCCGCCCGACAACTGGAATGAGCCGGTCTGGCCCTCCTTCACCCCGACGTTCAGATTGATACGGTCGGGCTCGCGTCCCGGAGAAGTCGTGATGCGGGTTTCCTCGAAAATTCCCAGGCGATCGAGCCGGGCTTTGGACGCGCGAATCTTCTCCGCCGAATACGGCTCCTGCTCCTGAATCTGCATCTCGCGCCGAATTACCTTGTCGGAGGTCTTGGTGTTGCCGCTGATCTTGATGCGGTCGACCAGCACCTCCTTGCCCGGATTGATGTTGAAGGTCACGTCGATCATGTGGGCCGTGGGCACGAGCTGCGTGCGTGGGTCGACGTTGACGTAGGCGTAGCCGCGATTGGAGTAAAAGTCCGACAGCGTCAACACGTCGTGCTGCATGGTTGAGCCGCGAAAGATCTCGCCGCTTTTGAGCGTCAGCAGATCGCGCAGCTCCTTCGGATTGACCTTGAGGTCGCCCGCGAGGTCGACCTTTCCAACCTTGAAGGGCTCGCCTTCGTCAATACTGAAGGTAACGGTGACCGAGTTGCCATGGCGCACGATCGTCGGGTCCGGAACGTGCACGTTGAGATAGCCGTGATCGTAGTAATAGCCGGTCAGCCGGTCGACGTCCTCGGTTAGCTTTTTATGGTCGACCACGCCGGTGCCAGTGATGAAGCTAAGGATGTTATGCGGCGCGGTCTCCACTACCCGGCTCAGCAACGAAGAACTGAACGCCTTATTCCCGATGAAATTGACCTTCGTGACCAGGACCCGGGGGCCCTCTTTGATGTCGAAAACCGCGACTGCGGTGTTATCGGGATGCGGAATCGTTCTGAAGGTGATGTTGGCGTCGAGATAGCCCTTGTCCTCGTACACCTTCTTCAGCAGTTGGATAGTTTCGTCGACCAGCAACGGATCCAGAATCGCATGCGCGTGCAGTCGAATTGCGCTGCGGACCTCGTCCTGATCGCGCGAGACCTCCTTCATGCCGACGAAGCGGACGTCGGAGATGAATGGCCGTTCCTTGACATTGAACGTCAGGATCGCGCCGCTTGGCTCTTTGCTGACATCGGCGTTGACGGTTTCGAACAGCCCCATCTTGTAAATCGACTTGACGTCCTGGTCGACCGTCGATTCGTTCAGCGGGTCGCCCGCACGCGACGCGATATGGATGCGGATAGCGTCAGCGTCGACCCGCTGATTGCCGCTGATCCGAACCTCAGAAATGATTGGCTGAGTTTGTGGGTATGCTCGCGACCATCCTAAAAGGATCGCGAGCAACAGCAGGGTCGAGCCGACGCCGACTCCGGATGCATTGCGCCTCACCGTCACCTCGACACCAGAATTGGCGAACAACCTAACCAATCGGACTCGGGATGTAAACCGGCGATACCACACGCGTGCAAGATCTGTCGCTTCGCTCTCCCAACTGCCGCACGATTTGCCGCGCTAGAGGTACGCGCCTTCAGACTTAGCCATTTTTGCTGGAGCCCCTGAGGCCCGCGAAGGCGCCCGCTTAGGCTTGCGAGCTACTACGCTTGATCCAGCAATCGGTTGCCAGAAAAAAAGATGTTCAGTTATCGGTTAGACGATCGGCTCGTCGAAAAGTCGCCCTTCCTTGAGCCTGAGTACCCGGCTCATCCGTCGCGCCAACCGCTCGTTGTGAGTCGCGATTACCAGCGTGATCCCGAGTTTGGTGTTGAGCTGCTCAAATAGATGATGAACCTCGTCGGCGGTAT
>DATJOQ010000159.1:0-3703 GCA_035506935.1 Binataceae bacterium (SeqCode)
GATTCAGTCGCGGGCGAGAAAACGCTCACCCATCAGGGTTACAACGTCGTGCATTGGACCAAATCCGGGATGAATTACTGGCTCGTCTCCAACCTGAATCTCGAGGAGCTGCGCAACTTCGCGCAACTAATCGAAGCCGGATCCGCGCCTCCTGCCGGCAATTCCTAAGGCCACTGACGTCGCGGGCCGCACGATTTCATGTGCGGCTGATGCGAACCGCGGCGTGATTCGCTAGGCTCAGCGCGGAATGCGCAAACATCTGCTCTTCGCACGCTCGCCCGAATGGGCGGCCGTCGCACAACGAGTCGATTCGCTGATCGCGGCCCCGGAGTTTCGTACGGTAAAAGATGAGGCCAGGACTCATGCCGGCCTGGCTGCAGTCGGCAAGCAGCAAGTGTTCGTGAAGCGGTTCGATTCGGGATCTTGGCTTAACGGATGGATCGAGCGGATTCGCGGATCGCGCGCGGCGCGCTCGCTCAAAGGCGCCGCGCTGCTTGCGAGCGCCGGCTTTGCTCATCCCGCACCGATAGTCGCGCTCGAAGCGCGATCCGTGAGTTCCGTGCGCGCCAGTTACTTGATCGGCGAGGCGCTCGATCGAGCGCGGCCCTTGAGCCAGTTCATCGATCGCCGGGTCGGACCCGAGCGGCGTGATTTCCGATGGCGCCAGCAGGTCTCGCGATGCGTGGCTCGCGAAGTGCGCAGGCTTCACGAAAGCGGCCTCTACAGTTCCGATTTGCAGGAGACCAACCTGATGGTCGAGCAGGTCGGCGGCGATTTTCGCGTCTACTTCGTCGATCTCGACGGCTTCCATCGGCTGCCACGCGTCCCATGGAAGTATCGCGAGCGCAACCTGATTCAGCTCGATCGCAGCGTTGGCCGCTTCGTGAGCCGTGCCCAGCGGATACGCTTTCTGCTCGATTACCTCGGCGCTCGGCCCGCGCGGAACCGTCTGCACGCGATGGTCGGCGATCTTCTCGAGCGCAGCCGTCGTAAGGAGCGCGAATATCAGCGCCGCCGCAAACGGCGGACCGCTCGCGCAAGCCTTCAACCGACGAGTGCGCCGGAGCGTTGAGCTTAGAGAAGCAGGCGAGGCGATTGCTCGCGTGAAAGAAGAGCGGTGGAACCACGGATTGGGCATTGTACAATGATCGATGCCGTCACGGGGGCGAATGGCCTATGGCGATAGCGATCCGTAAACGCGAGTACGAGCATCATACGGAGCAGGTTCATCCGGCTGCCGGACACAGCCTGCGCGACCTGATGCTCGGACTTAACGACGGCCTGGTAGCGTCGTTCGCTGTGACCGCCGGCGTGAGCGGCGCCTTCATGGCGAGCCGCGTGATCCTGATGGCGGGATTGGCGGAGATGCTCGGCGGCGCGGTCTCGATGGGGCTGGCGGCATTCACTTCGGCGCGATCGCAGATCGAGTTTTATTTGAGCGAGATCGATCGCGAGCGAGACGAGATTCACCGATGGCCGGAGCGCGAGCGTGAAGAAATCCGCGTGATCTATCGCAACAAGGGATTCAGCGGCACGTTGCTCGATCAAATCGTTGCGCACATAACCGGCGACCCGGAGCGATGGCGCAACGTCATGATGCGCGAGGAGCTGGGCTTCAGCGGCGATTTCGATCCGCCGATGCGCTCGGGCCTGACGGTCGGTCTCGCCTATCTATGCGGCGCGTCGGTGCCGGTGCTGCCGTATCTGTTTCTCGCGCCGCACAAGGGCACGATCGTTTCGGCTTTGGTCACTGTGCTGACGTTGTTCGCCGTCGGCAGCGCCAAAACGGTGATCACCGCGCGATCGTGGTGGCGCAGCGGTTTCGAGAGCATGGCGACCGGGGCCGTCGCGGCGTTAGTCACATACACCGTCGGCACCCTGCTCGGCTCGCGCTAGCGCAGACTGAAAAACAGCTTGTGAGGAGAAGACCCTGCTAGATGTCCGAACGTGATCTGCTTGCGCTGGCGTGGAAGGAAGCCGACAAAATCTCGCGCGAGACCATGGTCGCGGTGCTGCGTTCGCTATCGAACTTCGAACCTGGCGCGGTGCTGGATATCGGAGCCGGAGAGCGCGGCTACGGCGAGTTGTTCAAAGGCCGGCACCGGCGCTTCGTGACGTTCGATATCGCGATGCAGACCAGACCCAACGTAATCGGCTCGGCGCTTGCGCTGCCCTTTCGCGCCGGCAGTTTCGAAACCGTAATTTCGACCCAGACGCTGGAGCATCTTACCGATCCGATGCTCGCGCTGGTCGAGATGAGGCGAATGCTTCGAGCCGGGGGACATCTGCTGCTGAGCGCGCCGCAGACCTGGCCGCTGCATCTGGTGCCACACGATTACTATCGCTTCACGCGATTCGGATTGGAATTGATGCTGGCGCGCGCGGGCTTTTCGATCGAGCGCATCGAGCCGTGCGGCGGCGCGATCGCGACGGTCGGGCAATACCTGGCGCTTGGTGTGTTTCATCTCGGAACTCACGCCCGGCACAGTCGTACGCGTCATTTCTGGCGTCGCGGCGTGCTGCCCTTGATCAATCGCATCAGCCTAAGGCTCGAACGATGGCGTCCGATGACCGAGCAGAGCGTGCTGAACTGGATCGTGCTCGCGCGACCAACTTAAATTTTGCGAGCATAGAGGTCGAGTCCGTTAGCCCATCGCAGAACGTCCTTGCGCCGCCGCTGGTAGAGTCTGAGCAATCTGCCGAGCAAGCCGCGCGGGCGAAGCCGTTTGCCGCGCCGAAGCGGCGCCAGTATCGCGGCCAGCGGCGCGGGCAGCGGAGGCTCTTCCTGGCCGAGCAGGCCCTCCATCGCCAAAACTGCGAATCCGGCTTCGCGAACACAAGAGGAAAGCGTCGCGGGTCCGAAGTACGAGATATGCACCGGTGGTGCGAACCAATGATAATCGCCGGGATTGCGCGCGGCCTCGGGTCCTTCAAAGTTGGGCGTGCTCAAAGCCAGCAGGCCGCCGGGCACGATCAGCTCGCGCACCTGGCGTAACAGCGCGAGCGGATCGGTCACATGCTCGATAACCTCGAACATCGCAACACAATCGAACCGCTGCCCGCTCGCGGCCACTTCGTCAATCGAAGCGAACACCGGACACTGTGCGCGTTCCGCGCATCGTTGGCGCATCGAGTCTGAGATTTCCGTCCCCGCGACGTCCCATCGGTCGCGGCGCGCGGCCTCGAGAAAAAAGCCGGCCGCGCATCCGACCTCCAGCAGCCGCCCCGGTTTGCTGAGCTTCTTCAGACGCGCGAGCCGTGCGCGGTAGAATCGCTCGCTCGCTTTCCATTCATCGTCGTAGTTCTGGTAACCGCAATTCGTGCCGCCACTCCAGTACGCGTCGTCGCGATAGACCGCGTTCAGATCGAAGCCGGCCGGAAGCGGAGCGAACATGAAGCCGCATCTGCGGCATTTGACGATCGCGAAACCGTTGCGCTCGGAGAAATCCGAGACGTCGCCGCCGCACAATTTGCATGACACCGCGCTCGATTGCATCGTGGACGCTTGTGTGTGATCAGGCACGGCGATTTCAGCTGCCGCTGGACACTCGATTCGCGCGCGCTACGGGCGCGGCTCGACGATCGCGCTTCATGCATGAGCGGTATAACTGCTCGTAGCGCTCGGCAACCCTGGCGTCGGTGAAGTTCGCCGATACCAGTGCCTGCCCGCGCAATCCCATCGCGCGCCGGGTCTGCGGCGCAA
>DATJOQ010000160.1:0-3421 GCA_035506935.1 Binataceae bacterium (SeqCode)
GAAGGTTTGACCTCGATGACGAAACCGGGCTCGATCAAAATGCTCCCGTACAAGTGGTCCGAGGACGATAAGTGGGGGCTCACCGCGATGACCGAAGGCGATCAGCGCGTGGAGCGCTACGATACGCCGCAGTATCAGAACGAAGAGGATCGCAAGCGCGCGGAAGAGCACGCGGGCGAGACGGAAGAGGAATGCCACGTATGCGTCAGCTACTCGGGTGATTCGAAATAGAGCGTGAGCGTTCCGCGTTCAAGTCTTCCTTCGATAATCGCTGTCGGGCCGCAGCGCACCGCGACCACCTGGCTACATCGCCTGTTGCCCGGTCACGCAGGCGTGCCGCGCACCAAGGAGCTCGATTTCTTCAACCTTAATTACGAACGCGGGCTCGAATGGTACGCGCAGTTTTTCGCCGATTGCCCGCCCGGGCTGCCGAAGATCGAAATCTGTCCCAACTATTTTGCCTCTGACGAGGCGCTCGAACGAATCTCCACGGATCTTCCGGATTGCAAAATCGTGTGCAGCTTGCGCGATCCACTCGAGCGCGCGTGGTCGCATTATCGCCTGATGCGCGGCCGCGGCTACACGCACGCGGATTTCGAAGAATTGGCTACGACGCCGGGCTCGGTGATTCACGAATCGGGACGCTACGCATTTTATCTCGCGAGATGGATCGCGCGCTTCGGACGCGACCAGGTGCTGGTGCTGCTTTACGAGGATCTGCTTACCGACCCGCGCCGCTTCGTCGGTGAGTTTTGCGCGTTTGTCCGAATCCCGCCGATCCCGGTTGCCGACAGCGCGAGCGAGCTCAAGCGTGTAAACGTCGCGACGCACGACGCGAAACGGCCACGGATGGCGCATGCGGGCATGGTCGCGATGAAGTGGCTCGAAGCGCATCATGCGTGGCGGCTCAAGAAAATCGCCGGCAAGCTCAAGATCTGGCGGCTATGCTTCGCTTCGGGCGACGAATTCGCGCCGATGTCGCGCGAGGTCGCGTCGCGGATGCGCGCGTTTTACGAGCCCGAGATCGTTGCGACCGAGAAGCTGCTCGGCCGCAAGCTCGACGTCTGGCGCCATGCTGATTCAGCCGCAGCGCAATCGGCGTCGCGCTCCAGTGAGCTGCTACGCGTGGCCGGCGCTTCCTGAGTCTCGGTCCGCGAAAATCGCGGAGTTATATCTTCCCGATCAGATCGCGTTCGGTCTCTGCGATGTAATTCAGAAAAATCGATTCCTCGGCGCGGCTCGGCGGATTCAGTATCAATCGATGGACGCCGAGGTCGGCGTAGCGCTTGACGTCGTCGCGGCTCGGCGGCGTCGCGCTGGGACGTCCGGAGCCATGGCCGCCCGCGGGCGTGATACTTATCTCGATGTCGTCGAAACGGCGTCCGTGATTCGCGCAAGCCGTGCGTATCAGCTCGATATTTTTCGCGGTTGCATCGTGATCGAGCGCGAAACCGTACCATCCTTTGGCCAGGCGCACGGCGCGCTCGCATCCCTCGGGAGAATTTCCGCCGAACACAATTTCGGGATAAGGTTTCTGCACCGGCCGCGGCATCGCCTGCACGCCGCTGAACGAAACGAAGCGTCCGCGATGCGCGGGTTTGTCCTGCGACCAGATCGCGATCATCGCAGCGAGAAAGTCTTCGGTGCGCGCGGCCTTGTGATCGAACGGCATGCCGAGCGCATCGAATTCGACCTTGAGATAGCCGATGCCGACGCCGAAAATCAGTCGGCCGTTGGACAGAACGTCGACCGATGCGAGTTCCTTCGCCAGCACCAGCGGATTGCGCTGCGGCAGGATGATGATGCCGGTGCCGAGCCGAATCGATTTGGTGTTGGCCGCGGCGAAGGCGAGCGCAACCGCCGGGTCGAGCATCGGGGTCTCCGGCGGCAGCGGCGAGGGCGGCTGGCGCGGATCAGGCAAGACCACGTGCTCGCCGGTCCACAGACTCTCGAATCCTGCCTGTTCAGCCGCGGCCGCGACAGTGACAGCGCTCTGCGGCTTCGCGCACGCGCCAATATTGATTCCAAACAGTCCGAATTTCATTTTCCTAGGTCCTCCGGCTGATGCCCGTCATTTATAGCATCGACGCCGCCGTGCGCACGCGAATTTCGCCGAGCCTTGACCAGCGCCAATTGCTTCGCCAGCTTTAGGTGCGCAAGGAGAGTTGATCGGATGAGTCAATCAGGCGGCGGCTCGCTGCCGGTTTACAATCAAGGCCCGCTCGAAGGCGTGCGGGTGGTAGAGCTCGGATCGCTGGTAGCAGGACCATTCGCGGGCCGGCTGCTCGGCGATTTCGGCGCCGAGGTCATCAAGATCGAGTCGCCCGACGAACCCGATCTGATGCGCCAGTGGGGGGCACATCGTTTTCGCGGGCGCGCGCTGGTATGGCCGATCCAGTCGCGCAACAAGAAATGTATCACGCTCAACTTGCGCCAAGCCGAAGGGCAGGAGCTTTTCCGTCGGTTGATTGCGAAGAGCGATATCCTGCTCGAAAATTTTCGGCCGGGCACGATGGAGAAGTGGGGGCTCGGATGGGACGCGCTGTCGGCGCTGAATCCGGCGCTGATCATGACGCGGGTCTCGGGCTTCGGGCAAAGCGGTCCGTACAAAGATCGCACCGGGTTTGGCTCGGTAGGTGAAGCGATCGGCGGGTTACGCTACCTGATGGGCTACCCGGATCGGCCTCCGGTGCGCGCCGGGATCGCGTTGGGTGATTCACTCGCGGCGTTGTTCGCCACGGTCGGAACGCTTGCCGCGCTCGACCATCGCCGCAAGAGCGGCCGCGGCCAGATGGTCGATTGCGCGATCAATGAAGCGGTGTTTTCGCTGCTCGAAAGTATCCTGCCCGAATACGATCTGCTGGGAGTGGTGCGCGAACGCACTGGGGCGACCCTGCCCAAGGTGGCCCCCTCCAATATCTATCCCACTTCCGATGGCAAGATGCTGCTGATCGCGGCGAATCAGGACGGAATTTTTCGCCGCCTCGCGCAGGTGATGGGACAGCCCGAGTTGGCCGACGATCCGCGCTACGCGACGCACGAGGCACGCGGCGAGCGCCAGGCGGAGCTCGACGAAATTATCACGGCGTGGACGGTCACGCGCGAGATGCACGAGCTTTGGAAGATGCTGAACGACGCCGCGGTGCCGGCCGGACCGATCTATTCGATCGCGGATATCGCGCACGACGCGCAATTTCACGCGCGCGGCATGATCCGGACCGTGGACGATCCCGAAATCGGTGCGCTGAAGATGCCGGGAATCGTTCCGCAACTTAGCGAAACTCCCGGCGTGATCAACTGGACTGGACCTGCAACGCCGGGCAGTCATAACCGCGAAATCTACGGCGAGCTGCTCGGAGTGTCGGAGCAGGAGCTGGAAAGATTGAGCAAGGCGGGCATCGTCTGAACTTTTGAACTCGCC
>DATJOQ010000161.1:0-2347 GCA_035506935.1 Binataceae bacterium (SeqCode)
CCTCGATAAAATGCCCACCTTTGCCATCGGCGCCGCGGCCAAATACGAAAACGCGGACGAAGGCTGGGGCATCCCGAAAATTCCCTCATTCGAGGGAGATCCCGAGCTCTCCTGGCACATCATCAATTCGCTCGTCGAGGACGAGTTCGATGTCACCTCTTGCCAGGAGATGCTCGTGGACCACGGCTTCACCGTCCCAATGTCGCTCTTCTGGCCGCGCAACACCTACCAGGGCGTGAAGACGATTCCGGTGTGCATCAATACCGTCCAGCATCCGCTGCCCTCGCCGATGCGCTGCTTCAAGCTCGGCCAGGCGATCGGCCGCGCGATCGAATCCTATCCGAAGGATCTGAAAGTCGTCGTGCTCGGCACCGGCGGCCTCTCGCACCAGCTCGACGGCGAGCGCGCCGGCTTCATCAACAAGAAGTTCGACGAGCTCTGCCTCGACAAAATCGTTCACGAGCCCGAAATCCTCACACGCATGTCCATCCACGAGCTCGTGCGTGAGGCTGGCGCGCAGGGAGCGGAATTCATCCTCTGGCTGGCGATGCGCGGCGTGCTGCAACATCGCGTGAAGAAGATCCACAGCAGCTACCACATCGCCATCTCGAATACCGCGACAGGTCTTCTCGTTTTGGAGAATGCAGCCTAGGCGAGCTTGTCGTGGGACGGGGATTCGCGGCGTGCGGTAGCCTCCCTCAGCACCCGCCCGCGAGTCCCCTCACTTCCATCCGCTGGCATCGTCCTCAACCGACGTCCCGCTGATTCTTCACTTCTCTTTTGCGTGCGCCGTCAATAGACCACGAACCGCGTCCACGTCCGCGGAACTCTGGAAGAAACGTTTCGGGATGAGGTTGCCGAAGTTGACGTTGGCGTAGATGATGAACGCGTGCTTCCCTTCTTTCCATTTTGCGATCGCGCTCCATTTGATGTCCGCATTTGAGTGGGACGCCGTCATCCGATAACCAGCCTCGCCAAAGTCGTACTGCACGATCCCCTGCAGGTTCGGTGACCGCTTGATCTGCCTCCGAGCCCGGTAAAAGAGGTAGGGCCACATGTACACGATGAGAAAAACACCCAGCGGGAAGAGGTACCACCACTTCTGCCACCCTTCTTCACGGCCCAGAAATACTCCCTCGGCTAGGAGGACCGCGCCGATGATCGTTACGGTCAATATGCTTTTTCGTGCGACCGGCCAGCTGCCACGGAGTACGTCCATTACGACAAATTTGCCTTCGGCGTGAATCGCCATTCCAGCCCTCCCGTTTCGACCCGCCGGCTTCGTCAGCGCCCCCGCAGGGGCCCGCCAATTTACTACTGTGTTCAAACATATTCTCGGAAAATTTTCTCGTACGGCCCAGCGCGGGATCCGCGACACAGCTTAGGCCCGGCCGGGAGCGCGGGGTCCGCGGCGAAAAGGTCCCCGAGCGCCGTAGGTGCGCCACAGTTGTGAGCAAAAACGCTGAATCCCGCCGCTCAATGCTAGAATCCAACCGGTAGCAGCGACATTCGGAGGGCGCACATATGTTGCAAACCACCACTGTTGTCACACCCGCGCGGTTCGAACAAGGACTCACCTGGGCCGATTTCCTCGCGAAGGCGACCGTCAATCGCGACAAATTCGAGAAGTATTACGCCGACCCGGCGCTCACCGCCGACGATCTCGCGTTTTTCAAGAAGGCCGCCGCGCAACCGAACGGCCCGGCGCGCATCCTGGCGCTGGCCGAAGCCTGGTGTGGCGACGTCTATCGCGAGCTGCCCACAATCGTCCGCATCGCCGAAGCCACCGGCGCCGACCTGCGCATCTTCCTGCGCGACGAAAATCCCGACATCATGGACGAATACCTCTTGAACGGAAAATCGCGCGCGATCCCCGTTTTCATCTTCTACACGAAGGAAACGCGCTACATCACCCACTTCACCGAGCGCTCGGCCGGCGCCCACAAGGAACTCGCCGAGATCATGGACCAGGTGCGCACGCAGATGAACCTGCCGCCCGGCACCACCTTCGGCAACGCGCCCGAGGCCAGCAAGCAGCAGTTCCTGCGCGAGGTGATCTCCCGCATCCAACCGCGCTTCCCCGAATGGCGCAAGGAGTCGATCCAGGAGATGCGCGCACTCCTCGCGAACGCCCTGAACATCCCCGACCGCGCGGCGGCTGTGTAGCCGGCCGCTCGGGTGCTTCGTCAGCGGGCAAGTTTGCATCAGGGGGTCGGAGCTTCGGCTCCGACATAAAGACGCGAGCGCAGCGGGCAACCGCTGCGCCGCTTCGCCCGTAGCATGTTTTGTTGCTTCTGGCCAAAGCTGGGACGCAGCTCAAATCTTTATCCACGGCCTGACAGAACGA
>DATJOQ010000162.1:0-2225 GCA_035506935.1 Binataceae bacterium (SeqCode)
TAAGATCGTCCTGATCCGCCGCACTGATTGCCGTCACGCCGCGCATCTGGAATCCCAACGCGCTGTCGACAAATCCCGCCTCTGTGAGAAACCCGGCAAGAAAGTGATCGCGGGCGGGGGCGTCATTGATCGCGCCGATCAACAGTCCTGAGCGCGGAGTCTGCCGCCGAATTGCGAGCTCCGCCAATTTTCTCGCCAGCTGTCGCGCGTACGCCGATCGCTCCGGCTCCTCCTCGGGAAGGAACACGCATAGCGACGGATTCCGTCGTCGCAGGAATGCCGCGAGCGTTCCATTCACGAGGATCACTCCGGCGCCACTCACACGCGCCATCGCGTGATGTCCCACAGATTCGGCAGAATCGTTCGCCGCGCGCGGCCACGGCAGCAGCGCCCCAAACGGGTTTGCGGGATCGGTCGCGGCAAGGTACACCGCTTCGGGCGGCGACGGTTCTGCCCGCGAGCCGCGCAGCATATCCACCGCCGCCGGTATCGCAAATTGCGCGGCGCCCACCCCCGCCACAAACATGCCTCGGCGGATTCTCCCGCTCTCCTCCATCGTTCTAAGCGCGGGATAAATGGTCGGATATCCTCCCGGAATCGATTCGGCGATGGCAGTCTCCCGCATCACGACTCCATAGCGCGCCAACAATTGCCGAGAGATGTTTGCGCTCCACTCCGTGGCCGTCAACGCACCAGAAATGCGGCTCTGAATCAGCGACCACCGCCCCTGTGCAGGGCCGCTCGACGCGATCCGCGACCGCGCGTGCCGCAAGATGTCGGGTGACCCGGGCTGCCCTTCGGAAACACTCGACCGGCTGCGGCCCACCTCCGGCGGACGAAGCCAGTGGCGCAGCGGATGATACGCATCGTTCGTCACGCGGCTCGACCATACCAATTCCCACAGCGCATCGAGCGTTTCACCAGGATACCCGCCGCGGCATGCTTCATGGATATCGGCGAAAAACGACGCCCCCTTCTGATCGAGGCATTGGACAATCCGCTGCGCGCGTTCCGAAGGCATTTCTTCGCCCGGCCCTAAATTGCGTGGCGGAAACAGCAGCGGGAGCGATTTCGAAACGTACAGCGCGACCAATCCGTCCCGTTCGCCGATTCTCTCAACGCCGGCCCACACCAGTTCGCCCGTCGCCATCAGCGTGTCCAGATCGCCCGGCCGATAATCCTTGATCCGCGCGGGAAGGATGTCGCGCTCCAGTTCCGACACCGGAACGGCCGCCCCTTGCAGCATCTCGATGCCGTCGAGAAGCGCATTGAGTCCGCGGCGCGGCACGATGGCGCCCTGCCAGCGCGCGGCAAATCGAGCGAATGTCCGCGGCTCGACTGGCTCGACTTCGCGACGCAGCCGCGCAAGACTCTTCCGCCGGACTTGCTGCAGCACCTCGGGGTCGCACCATTCCCAATGGCGGCCGTTCGGTCGAAACTCGCCCTCGAGCAACTTGCCGCCGGCATGAAGGCTTCGCAGAATAGGCTCGATCGCGTCTGCTCGCTGATCGTATCGCGCGCCAATATCCGCTGTCGTGAACGGCCCATGCGTCCGCGCGTAGCGGTGCACGATGTCGCGCAGCGGATCGACAGCCGGCTCGAGAAACGCATCGGCCAGACCGTGGGGCAGTGAAACGCCGAGCGCGTCGCGATAGCGCGCCGCGTATTCTGCCGCGATGTAGCGCGATTCCCCGGCTATCTCAATCTCCGCGACACGCCGCGCGTCAACCAATTCACTCGCGGTCGCGGCAATTTCAGCATGGGCGCAGCGCGCCGCGATTTCCTTGCCCGAAAGATCGCCGAGTCGAAGCAACAAATCGTGAATGCCATCGGCATGGCGAGCCTGAAACTCGGGATCGAGGGCCTGAAGCCGTCTCTCAGTTTCCTCGAGCGCGGACTGGTCCAAGAGTTCGCGAAGATCGGCATCGCCGAGCAGTTCTTGCAATTGCGACTGGTCGATCGAAAGCGCCTGGGCGCGGCGCTCCGCAAGCGGCGCGTCGCCATCGTAAATATAGTTCGCGACGTAGAAGAAGAGCAGGGAAGTGGCAAAAGGCGAAGGCTTCGTCGATTCGACGCTCGTCACGCGAATCGCGCCGCTCTGCACTCTCGCGAGCAGATCGGCCACGGCGGGCAGATCGAAAGAATCGCGGATACATTCGCGGTACGTCTCGAGCACGATGGGAAAAGACGGATAGCGCGACGCGACCGCCAGCAAATCCGTCGAG
>DATJOQ010000163.1:0-4992 GCA_035506935.1 Binataceae bacterium (SeqCode)
TGCGACGGATTTTGTTCGGATCCAGCCAGCTTACGTGGATAAACGCGATAACGTTGTGAGGGAAATAGAGCGTTATCAACGCAACGTCTTCAATGTCACGGCGAAAATGGCTTTGACCCTGACAGGAGACCGCCTCCGGCGTCTGCTGCAGCAGCATCAGGATGATCGAGATGTCGTGTGTGGCAAGATCCCAGGCGACGTTGACGTCGTGCTGGAAGAGGCCGAGATTCGCGCGCACCGAACTTATGTAGAGAACGTCGCCAATCTCGCCTGAATCGATCAACTCGCGCAGCTTGCGAACCGGTGCGCTGTATTCAAACGTGTGACCTACCATCAGAACGCGATCGCGCACCCGCGCCAGACGAACCAGATCAGCGGCTTGAGTGCGAGAGGTTGATAGCGGTTTCTCGACCGCGACCGACTTGTCCGATTCAAGGCAGCGTTTGGCCAACGGATAGTGTGAAGTGACCGGCGTGGCGATCACGACGCCCTCGATATCCGGATCATTCAGGACGTCATCGAGGTTCTGGCACAGTTCGATATTCGGATAGAGGCTTTTGACGTGATCCAGCCGTTTTGTGCTCAGGTCGCAAGCGACCAGCCGTTCAGCGCACTGCAGGTTATAGAAGTTGCGCAGCCAGTTTGGGCCCCAGTATCCCAGGCCGACGACCGCCAGGCCGCGCAACTGTTCACTCGGGGCCTTGGCATCACCAAAAGAACGGCTGGTGCTGTCGACTATAGTGGGCGTTTCCAACTTCATCTCCCATCTCCTCTGAAAGTTGTCGGCCAACTGCTGGCCGGTGAAGGTTTTCGAGGTACCGCATTCATGATCACGCCGGCGACCTTACGCGACGCAGCCTTGAGTGCTACCGCCGTGGTTTGCAGGTCGTCGCGTTCGGTGTGCCCATAGCGCACCACCATGACCATCGGATCGTCTACGCGAGCGAGACTCAACAATCGTCCATCGAGCCGCACCACGCCCAAGTCGACGATCGCCAATGCATAACTATCGAGCAGAGTGTTGAAGCCCGCCGCATCCGCTTTGGTCGTGGTGGGCAGGCAACTAGCCAACTCGAGCCGCGGCAAACCCGTCGCCTGCACGATAAATTGATCGCCCAGCAGCAGGGGCGGAGCCTTGCTTTGCGAGGAGGGCAGAAGTTTGTGCAGATCGGGTTTGCGCAAATGCGCGTCCAACAGCAGCGTTCGCAATCCGAGCCGTCCGCTCATGTCGAGCGCGAGCGCGAGCGCCACCGTCGAAGCGCCGTCACCCGGACAACATCCAGTGACCAGCAGACGCACATTTTGCCCAATGCACGCGAGCGGCGCGACGCGCTCGTTCAAAGCCTGCAACGCCTTGGCGCGCGAGATTTGAAAAGGCGTCTCCGGCATCGGCATCGCGACCGGAACGTTGAGCGAAGAAGAGGTGCTGGGCTCCAGCACGGTCTCTTCGGTCAGCTCGCTGGTACGCTGTGCTCGGCGACGAGCATCGGTACTGGCGCGCTGCAATGCTTTGAAATAACTACTCACCGTGACTCCTTACAGCCGTGGTTATTCGCTGCCAGTCAAACGATTAGTGTCAATCATGCTAACCAGTGATATTCGGAATGCATCATTTGCGCCGGGAGAAATAGTCATTGATGTTTCGTCCGAGATGTCGGATTGGCTGGCGGACGCACCGGGAATCAAGTGACTAATGGTTGGATTAGCTATCGACGAGCCAAGCGATCGCAGGCGCTGAGCGATATTACGGTCGAGCGCCACCTGGGCGGCCGCGAAGCCTATCGCGCCGATGAGCATCAGAGTTAACATTGAACGCATCACAGACCAGGAACTCTGAAGCCGTCCGGACCGCGGGGCGCTCGCCCGCCGCGCTACGGCGGCGTGGAGGTTGTCATACTCTTCGACCGCGGCCTTCGCCATCGGCACCCCTACTTGTTTGGTATTCGCCGAGTACGTGAGCAGCATCGCATTGTGGCAGAGGGCGTTGATGCGCCGCGGGACGCCGGCAGCGTGCTCGACGATGTAGTCCAGGGCGCGCGACTTGAACACCTGGCGCGCGCTGGCTTTGCCGGCGCGCAGGCGATGCTCAATATACTCGAAGCTTTCCTTGCGATTGAGAGGGGTCAAAACGGCGCGTGCGTTGATTCGCTCGTTCAGATGCCGCAGCTCGGAGTTGGCCAAACGGCGCAAGAGCTCGAGATGTCCAACCAGGATGATCTGCGCGGCTCTGCGTCCTTTGCGCTCGACGTTAGAGAGTATGCGAAGTTCCTCGAGCGTATCGTCGCTAAGTAGTTGTGCCTCGTCGGCGATAATCGCGATTCGTTGGTTGGGCGAAAGAGTGTTCGCAAAGTCGACCAGCGCGGTGAGCATCGCGCCCTTGTTCGACCGTCCGCCGCGGATGCCAAGCTGACTCAAGACACTCAAGAGCAGCTCTTCGTACGCGAGCTTTGGGTTACCCAGATAGGCGGTGCGCACCTGCTGGTAACGATGAGACAGCAGCGAGCAAACCAATGTAGTCTTACCGAGTCCGGTATCCCCGGCCAGGAGCGTTAAACCGCTGGGCTCGTGTAGCAGGCCCCACTCGAGGGCGGCGAGACCCTCGCGATGAGTGCTGCTCATGAACAGCTCCGTGGGCGAGGTGGTAAACTGGAATGGCGGTGCACTCAGCTTGAAATGATCCAAGTACATGGCTACTCCTGCCCGAGCTCGCGCAACTGTGCGATTGTGTTGAACCCGCTTGCCGATGCGACGGAAGCTGCGTTGTAAATCCGCGGGTCGAGCTGTTCGACGAGATAAGCCGCGGCCAAGCCGCAACCGAGCGCGATCAAGAAGCCGACGGCTAGATCGATCGGAACGATCGGAGAATAAGGACGCTGCGGAAGCGTCGGCGGCTGCGCCACCGCAACGTTCAAAATTTTGCTGCGATTCAACATTTTCGCGGCGCGAGCTTCCTCGCCGCGGCGCAGGTAAGAGAGATACGCCTGTTTTTCCGCGTCCACGGTGCGCTGAAGTCGGTCCGCTTCGACTCCGCCATTGACCAGTTGTTTCAATTGATCCTGCGCCTGCTGGATCTGCGCGGCCATCGCGGTCTCGTCAGCCTTGAGCGCAGCCGCATTGGCGGTCGATTGCTCCAGTTCGGTGTCGACCTGCACACGCACCGGATTTAGATCGGTACTCTGTTCCTGCACCTCGAGATGATCTTCGCGATTAACGATTTTTTGGGCCGCTTCCAGCTTCGCATCGATTTCCTGGATCCGTTGGCTATTGGGCTGATAGCGGGTCAGCAAGTCGGCGCGCTCGGCTTCCAGCTGCAGGACCTGCGGCTTCAACTGGGTAAGGGCCATATTTTGTACGGTCCTGGTCTCCTTGCCGATACGCCGAGGAGTTTTGTTGGCCAGAACTTGCAAAACTGTGGCGCGCCTCTCGGCTGCGGCCAACTGGGCTGCGGTTTTCGCTGATTCGGTTTGAAGCCCGGAGATCTGTGTGATCAACGCCTGTTTTTGTTCAGCGAGATTGGTGATTCCGGTTTGTAGTTCGTAGCCGCGCAGCTGATCCTCGGCGGCCTGTAGCCTGGTCTGCAGGAGTTGTGCTTGCTTCTGAAAGAATTCCTCCGCCTGCGGATCGTTGGACAAGTTGCTATGGAACTCCATGTACTTGTCGAGCAGGCGCGTCAGGAAATCGTGACACCAGCGCGCGTCATTGGAGGAAAACCCGATCTCAATGACGTTCGAGCGCTTGATCACTGACGAGCCGAAGTTACGCGCGACCTGGCGCGCCCAATGTTCGCGTGCGGTTTCGGCGGGAGCGCCATGGATGAAACGATAGAGCAGACTAGGCAGACTCGCGGCCGTGCTCATGAAACCAACGGCACTGCCAAGTCCGGCTGCGGAAGGAGCCGGGAGTCCGGCAAGTGCCTGTTCAATCAGGTAATTGCTGGTCAGTAACTCGCGTTCCGAGTTGAGATCTTCTTCGGTTACTGTATTGGCCACCGCTGCCGGCTGATTCGGCGAATTGTTGTCGATTGCAGGCGATACCAAGAGCTGCGCGCGATTGTCCTGCACAAGAATTTCGGCCGTCGACCGGTACACGGGAGGCCACAAAAACGTCGCCGCCACCACCACGACCATGATGATCGAGGCGACCTCGATAATGATGGTGCGCCTGCGCTGAGCAAGCCTTACCCATTCCCAAACATCGAAACCGTTCATGATTGATACCTCGCTATTCTCAGAGCGGCATCGCGAAGTATGGTGGGAACGGCAACAGCCCCGCGATGTACTGCTTGACGAACAGGTCGACGTTGCCGATCTTGGAGCGCGGTACTACGAGGACGTCCGAAGGCATAAGCGCGACATCGTCAATTTTTTTGCCGCTGTCGGCTGCGGTAAGGTTAACGACCATCCCCTGCGGCTCGCCGCACGCATCACGCCTGATCAGCACGGCACTATCCGCCGCGGCGGTTTCCGTTACGCCGCCAGCTTCCGCAATCGCCTGCAGAGCCGTCATCCCTGGTTCAAGATCGAAAACTCCTGCGTGTGTGACTTGACCCTGCACGTAAATTCGGCGGCTGGGGCTCTTCAATACACGAACGGTCGCCTCAGGGTTGCGAAGTTCCTTCAGGTAGGCCTGATCGACCTCTGCAGCCAGTTCCTTCGGCGTTAGCCCCGCCGCTCGCATATCACCGACGAGTGGCAGAACGATATTTCCGTCAGTGCGTACCGTAGCGTCACGATCGAATTCCGGACTCAGGTAGAAAGCTATATGGAGCTCGTCGCCCGGTTTTATTACATAGCTCTTCATGTCAGTTTGGCCGCCTTCATTCAGGGCGACCATCTCTGTCGGCGAGCAGGTACCCGATTGCCCGACATTGGTGGCGCGGGTATCGCCGCGATCGGCCGACGTCGAGCACGCAGTCAAAGTTGCGGCGAGTACCACAAACAGCAAACGTGCTGAGCCATAGTTCGATCGTCGCGCTTTTTTATTCATCTGCTT
>DATJOQ010000164.1:0-6934 GCA_035506935.1 Binataceae bacterium (SeqCode)
TCGACGGTGTGTTCGATACAGGTTTGGCGACCGTTCTCGACGCCTTTCAGACCGCTAACGAGCTGGCGGAAATGTCGGGGTTGGCTTCGCCGCGATTCGAGGTCGCGCCGGTAGGGGTGCGGAAGGTCGTCAAGACGTCTCAGGGGCTGACGGTGCCTGTAGCTATCGCGTCCAAGCGATCCATTCCCGACTGGGCCGTGATTCCAGCGATAGGCTTCAAAATGCCCGGCCCGCTGCAGGCGGCGCTTGCCAGATCCGACGTCGGCGACGCGACCAGGATGCTTCGCGTTTGGTCAGAGCGAGGGGCAAAAACCGCGGCCGCCTGCATCGGAACTTTTGTCCTCGCCGAATCCGGACTGCTCGACGATCAGGATTCGACTACAACGTGGTGGCTGGCGCCGCTGTTCCGCCAGAGATATCCGAAGGTGCGCCTCGACGAATCGCGAATGATTGTGAAATCGGGAAGGTTTGTGACTGCAGGAGCTGCTCTAAGCCATATGGATATGGCGCTATGGCTAATCAGGCAAAAGAGTCCGAGCCTCGCTGCTCTGACGGCAAAATACCTGGTCGTGGATCCGCGACCGTCGCAGTCTGCCTATATTCTTGTGGATCATCTCGCGCACTCCGACCCGGTGATCGAGCGCTTCGAGCGATGGGCGCGCGGCCGCCTGATCGAGGGCTTTTCACTCGACGAGGCGGCGACGGCTGCCCGATCGAGTAAGCGAACGCTAGCTCGGCGGATGCAGACCGTGCTCGGAAGATCGCCGTTATCCTATTTTCAGGAGTTGCGCGTGGAGCGCGCGGTGCATCTGCTGAAGACAACCGATGCGGGTGTCGACGAAATCGCGGCACGAGTCGGATACGCTGACGGTGCGACGCTTCGGACGCTTCTGCGACGCCATCTTGGCCACGGGATCAAAGAAATCAGGAGGAACGCGGCCTGATGCGAGCAGTGATACAGCGGGTGACGCGGGCCGAGGTCAGCATCGAGGGGCGCATGCTCGGCAAGATCGGGCCGGGTTTCATGGTACTGCTGGGAGTCGCACGCGACGACACCGAGCAGGACGCGGCGTTCCTGGCGGATCGAATACTGGGGCTCAGGGTGTTCGCCGACGCCGAAGGCAAAATGAACCTGGCGCTCAAGGCAATCGGCGGCGAGCTGCTGGTGATCTCGCAGTTCACGCTGCTCGCGGATACGTCGGGAGGACGCAGGCCGTCGTTTATCGGAGCCGCGCCGCCGGAGCAGGCGCGCGCGCTGTACGAGCATTTTCTCTCGCTCTGCCGCAACGCCGGTGTTAAGGTCGAGCAAGGAGAGTTCGGCGCGATGATGGAGGTCGGCTTGGTAAATCACGGGCCGGTCACGATTCTGTTCGATAGCCGCAAGAGCTGAAAGACCATGGCACGCGCGGGTTTTTACGCCGTCGAATCGGGCAAGATTTCCTTTCGCCGTGACGGCAACTGGTACGTCAACGACGAGCGGATCGACAATCAGAGGATCGCGCTGCTGTTCAGCCGCAGTATCCAGCGCGCGCCCGATGGGCACTATTTCCTACAGGTCGGCGACGAGCACGCGTCGATCAGCGTCGAGGACACGCCCTACGCGGTAAAATCGATCCAGGGCGACGCGCGCCAGGGATTTTCGGTGGTGCTGAACGACGAATCGGTCGAGCCGCTCGATCCTGAATCGCTCACGATCGGCGCCGACAACGTACTGTATTGCAAGGTGAAGCAAGGAAAGTTTCGCGCGCGCTTTTTGCGCCCCGCCTATTACCATCTGAGTGATTGCGTGCAGGCCGACGAGCGCGGCGGTTTTTTCTTCGTGATGGCGGGCAAGCGCTATCCGCTCGCGCAAGGCGCCGGGAGCGCGTCCAGCGTCGCGGATGCAAGCTGAACGGATCGCGGCGCCGACCCTCAACGTAGTCCTGGTACGGCCTGAAATCCCGCAAAATACGGGTTCGATCGCGCGGCTGGTGGCGGCGGTAAAAGCGCGGCTTCATCTGGTGGGCCCGCTCGGCTTCTCACTCGAGGATCGCTACCTCAAACGCGCCGGCCTGGATTACTGGCCGCTGGTCGACCTGCGGACTTACACAAATTGGGAGCAATTCGTAGCATCCAACGGCGACGCCAGCCTCAAGTATTTTTCCGCTCGTGTGACGCAGACCTATCTCGAGGCCTCGTACACGTCCGGCGATTTCCTGGTGTTCGGCAGCGAGACCAAAGGGCTAACGAAGGAATTTATCGCCGCGCGGCGCGAATCGACCTACACCATCCCGATCTTCGAACCCGGAGTGCGGAGCCTGAACCTGGCTAACGCGGTATCGATCGTGGTGTACGAAGCGCTGCGGCAGACAGGAGCGCTCGCGCGATAAGCGCTGGCGAAACGATCAAGCCGCGGTCTGCGGTACGTGATGCGCGCGCACGTAGTCGAGCGCGTCGTCGCGATTGCGCAGCTCGCCGTCGAGCTGACGATCCTCGACTTCCTTCAAGATAACTTTGAATTGCGGGCCCGGCGTGAACCCCATCGCGATCAGATCGTCGCCGCCGATAAGCGGCGCGGGCCGAATCTCATGCTGGCCCAGTTCGCGGATCGCGGCGCGGCAAAAATGGTAGAAACCGAGGAACGAGCTCGAGGCGAGCGCGTCGAGTCGCGACAGTTCAAGCAGCTCGTCGAAGCCCTCTTCGGCGAGCATCCGCTTGAGCGTCGCCGGGCGCATCTGCGGCGCCATGCACAAGCGCAGATGGTACCGCACCAGGTACGCCACGCGCTCCTGGACGAATCGCGAGCGCTTGAGGCGGCGCAAAATCTCGGCCGCCATCTCGGCGCCGCGTTCGGTATGGCCGTAGAACGTGACCTTGCCGTCCTGCAAGGCGCGGCACGGCGGCTTGGCGATATCGTGTAGCAGCGTACCGAAGGCAAGCGTCTCACTGCATCCCGGCTCAAGCATCGAGAGCGCCAACCGCGTGTGCACGAACACGTCGCCCTCGGGATGGAAGTTAGCAGGCTGCTGACATCCAATAAGTTGGGTCACCTCCGGCAAGACAGCCTGCGCCAGGCCGCTGCTCATCAGCAGATCGAGCGCGCGCGAAGCGGCGCCCTCGGTCAGAGCCATCACGATTTCCTCGCCGATGCGCTCGGCCGAAATCACGCCGACGGTTGCGGCTGATTCCTGGATCGCCAACCAGGTCGCGGGCTCGATCGAGAAGTTCAATCGCGCGGCTAATCTCACCGCACGCAGCATCCGCAGCCGGTCCTCCACGAAGCGCTCGCGCGGTTCGCCGATCGCGCGGATAATCCCGGCGCGCAGATCGCGCATCCCGCCCACCAGATCGATCACGCGCTCGTGCTCGGGATCGAAGAACATCCCGTTGATGGTGAAGTCGCGACGCGCGGCGTCCTCTTCGATCGTGCCGAAGCGCACCGAACTTGGCCGTCGACCGTCGATATAGTGCGCGTCGGCGCGGAAAGTGGCGACTTCGAACTCGTCGCCGCCGGACAGCACGAGTATCACGCCGAACTTTGCCCCGACCGCGACCGTGTTATCGAACAGCGCTTGTACCGACTCGGGACGGGCGTTGGTCGCGATATCGTAGTCTTTAGCCGGAACGCCGAGCACGCGATCGCGCACGCATCCGCCGGCCAGATACGCGGCGAAGCCGGCCTCGCGCAGGCGCATCACGATAGCGATTGCCTCGTTTTCACGCTCCGAGTTCATCGTTCGCTATTGTAACTTTCGCGCCGTCGCGCGTCATGCGGGTGTGATACGGGCGGCGGCTTGGGCCTATGGCCGAAGCCGCCGGCCTGAAGCCGGAACCTCACGCTACTGCTCTTACGCGGTGACCATCACTGGCGCGTGGAGCGCAGCGGCGAGCCCAGCACCAAGCCGCCGTCGACCACCATCACCTGCCCGGTCACGTTGATCGCGCGATCCGAGCACAGGTAGGAGACCGCGCGGCCGATATCATCGGGGGTCTGCTCGCGCCCAAGCGGCGTGCTCGATTTGACGAACGCTTCGAAGATCGCGCGCGCGTTGGCCTCCCCTCCGCCGAGTGCCGCGCCCATTTGCTCCCAGATACGCGTGTAGATCAGACCGGGAGCGACCGCGTTGACCCGGATTCCTGCGGGACCGAGTTGCAGCGCCAGGCTTTTGGTATAGGAGATAACGCCGGCTTTGGCCGCGCCGTAGGCGGCGAGTAGCGGCACCGGCAGCATCCCGGCGACCGAGGAGGTGTTGCAGATCACGCCGCCTTTAACCATCCGCGGCGCGACCTCGCGCGTGACAATGTAAACCGAGTTGAGGTTGAGCTCGACGTAGCGGCGCCACAGATCGGCGCCAATCCATTCGGGTGTGCGTCCCGGGAACCAATTCGCCTCACCACCGCCCGCGTTGTTGCACAGGATATCGGGATGCTCGCCGAAGCGGCTGGTGATCGCAGCGATCGATTCGGCCACCTGGCGCTCGTCGCAGACGTCGGCGGTGAAGCTCTCGAGTCGGTCGGCGATCTCGGCGGGCGCCGGCGCGGGTTCGCGATCGATCACCGCGATTCGTTCGGCCACGTTCTCGTCGAGCAGCGCACGCACGATACCGAGACCGAGGCCGCGCGCGCCGCCGGTAACAATCGCGTATTTCATCGGGGCGTCTCCTTTGTCAGCGGAGCTACGAGCCCGAGATTCGCATCAAAGGGTTCTCTGCTTCAAGCCGAACCGTATCGCCCTGACCTATCGTTACGCCGCGCCTGCGAGCTCGCGTTTCGCCTCCAGGATTCCGTCGGCCAGTGCGTCGAAGTCCTTGAGCCGAGCTTCTATTACCGCGGGCTTCTCAACCGATTGCGCCACCGCCTCCAGCGTTTTGTAACCATTGCCGGTTATCGAGACGACCACGGTTTCGTCAGGGTTGATGCGCCGTTGTGCGATGAGCTTGAGCGTCACCGCCAGTGTGGTGCCGCCGGCCGGCTCGGCGAAGATTCCTTCAGTGCGGGCGAGCAGCTTGATCGCGTCGACGATTTCTTGGTCGGTCGCGACTTCGCCCCATCCGCCGGAATCGCGCACCGCCTGCAGCACGTAGTAGCCGTCGGCCGGATTACCGATCGCGATCGATTTCGCGATCGTGTTGGGCTTAACCGGCGTGATCAGATCGACGCCCTTATGCAGCGCATGGATAACCGGCGCCGAGCCCGCCGCCTGCGCCGAATGGATCTTGAACTCGCCGCTGCGGACCAGGCCCACCTCTTTGAGTTCTTTGAAGGCCTTGGCGACTTTGGGCAGAATCGTGCCGCCGGCAGTCGGCACCACGATATGGTTCGGCAGCCGCCATCCGAGCTGCTCGGCGACCTCGAAGCCGAAGGTCTTCGCGCCCTCGGTGTAATAGGGGCGCAAATTGATATTGACGAAAGCCCATCCGTACTTGTCGGCGATTTCGCTGCACAGGCGATTCACGTCGTCATAATTTCCGCGGATTATCACGACCTTGGCGCCGTAAATCGCCGAGCCGACCATCTTGCCGGACTCGACTCCCTCGGGCATGAAGATGAAGCATCGGAGGCCGGCGCGCGCGGCGTGAGCCGCAACCGAGGTCGCGAGATTCCCGGTCGACGCGCACGAGACGGTCGAGAAGCCGAACTCGCGCGCCTTGGAAATCGCCACTGACACCACGCGGTCTTTGTAGGAGAGCGTCGGATGGTTGACCGTGTCGTCCTTGATATAGAGGTTCTTAACCCCGATTTCCGCGCCCAGCCGCTCGGCACGCAGCAGCGGAGTGAAGCCTGAGGACGGCCCCACCTGGCCTTCGGTCTCGACCGGAAGCAGCTCGCGATAACGCCACAGATTTCGTGGGCGCGCCTCGATCGCCTTGTGCGAGAGCGCGCTCTTGATTCGCGCGTAGTCGTAGTTGACTTCCAGCGGACCGAAACAGGTGTCGCATACGTGCACCGGCTCGATTGGGTACTGCTGGCCGCACTCGCGACAGCTCAGATTGATCACATAGCTCATGGCTTCTCCTTCCCCTGCAAACCTCAGACAGTCACCTCGACGGCGCGACGCTGGATACGGCCGCGCCGCAGGCGCATCCGGGCCGCGCGCTCACCGGCGTGATGCGTGTTCGGCTGGTTGCGGCGGCGTCGTAGGTTAGAATCTTGCCCGCCAATTCCGGCGTCGAACCGCGCAGAAACTCGATCGCCTCTGACGCCTGGATCGCGCCGATCGCCGCGGCGACCGGTCCGAGAATTCCGGCGTCGCGGCAACTGGCGACCTCGTCCTCGAGCGGCGGCTCCTCGAACAGGCACCGCAGGCAGGCGGTGCGTCTCGGAATCACGGTCATCGCCTGTCCGCGCAAACCCAGCACGCCGCCGTAGGCGAACGGCTTGCGCGCGGCGATACAGACGTCGTTGATAAGAAACTTGATGACGGGATTATCGGTGCCGTCGATTATGAAATCGTGCGCCGCGATCGTCTGGGCGGCATTGTCCGCGGTGATTTCGTTTTCGAGGCATTGGATAGCAAGCGCCGGATAATCGCGCGCGAGGCGGTGCGCTGCGGCACGTACTTTCGATCGGCCGATATCGGATTCGCGGTAGATAACCTGACGCGCGAGATTGGAAAGCTCGACCGCTTCGGCGTCGGCTAAGGTCAAAGAGGCAACGCCGGATCGCGCAAGCGCGATCGCGGCCGGAACTCCCAGCCCGCCAACGCCAATTATGAGAACCCGCCCCATTTCCAAAATACGATCCCTGTCCAAGCGGCTCACGGCCGCGCCGGACTATCGACAATTCGCGACGCGCAGGAGGCAGGGCCGAAAAAACGAAAACCCCACTCCCCGCGATAAGGGAGAGGGGTGTTGCACGCTCTCACCTTATCTTCCAAGGCTCATCGCCTTGCCGGAATTAGCACCAGCACCCCGTGAAGGGCCGGTTGCTGCGGCATCGTCGGGCCTGTTCCCTC
>DATJOQ010000165.1:0-3126 GCA_035506935.1 Binataceae bacterium (SeqCode)
ATCCAGACAACTGGAGGCGCCCATGAAGTTCGGCATCTTTTACGAGCTATCAGTGCCACGGCCGTGGGATCGCGAGTCTGAGCGGACGGTTTACGAGCGCTCGCTGGAGCAGGTCGCGCTCGCCGACGAACTCGGCTTCGACCAGGTATGGGCCGTCGAGCACCATTTCCTCGAGGAATATTCGCACTGCTCGGCGCCTGAGATCTTCCTGACCGCGTGCGCGATGCGCACCAAGCGGATTCGCGTCGGCCACGGTATCGTGGTGTGCGTGCCCGAGTTCAACCATCCGATTAAAATCGCCGAACGCACTGCTACGCTCGATATCATCTCCGGCGGCCGGCTCGAGGTCGGTACCGGCCG
Organism: Binataceae bacterium (SeqCode); assembly: GCA_035506935.1. Taxonomy (GTDB): domain Bacteria; phylum Desulfobacterota; class Binatia; order Binatales; family Binataceae; genus DATJOQ01. The sequence continues at coordinate 361 of DATJOQ010000165.1, forward strand.
CTCCGCCACTTGGACGGAACTTGGGGGATTCCGCGCCGATCCGGACGATACCAAAAAGACTTGGGACGAATTCGTCCATTGCCTGCCTAAGATGTGGACCCAGGAGCGTTTCGCCTACGAAGGGCGTTCGTGGTCGATGCCGTCGCGCGCGATCCTTCCCAAGCCCTACCAGAAACCTCATCCCCCGATGTGGGTGGCGGTGACCTCTCCCGGCACTGAAATCGACGCAGCCGATCGCGGCTTGGGCAGTTTGGGCCTCACCTTTGGCGGGATGGCCGAGCAGGAGCGCAAGGTCAAGGAATATCGGCATCGGATTCAAAACTGCGAGCCGGTTGGCGACTTTGTCAACGACCAGGTGAGCACGGTGAACTTCCTCTTCTGCCACGACGACGCGGAGCAGGGTGTGCGCGTCGGCCGGCGGCTGTTGGGCACATTCAACTTCATGGCAGCGCAACTGTTGCCGGCGCGCGAGGTGTATCCGAGCAAGTCGTATCATACGCTCGGCCTGTTGCAGGCGCTGCGCCAGGAATCCGCCGGCCCGGTGGATATCCCGGGTGCTCCGGAAGGCATCGCGGTCGGCAATCCCGATCGTATTGTTCGAGTGCTGAAGCGATGGGAATCGGTCGGTGTCGATCGGGTCAACTTCCTGCTCAACGCGATCGAGACCGTTCCGCAGGACCAGGTGCTCAACAGTCTGCGTCTGTTTGCCAAAGAGGTGATGCCGCATTTCGCCGGCGCCGATCAGCTTCGTATCGCGGCGGCGGGCGGGCGCTGATGCCTCGTTTCGGCACCATGGACGTCAAGCGGTGGGAGACGTCGGCGGAGATTCACGGCTATGCGACCGAGCCTTGGACGCTGAAGAACGCACAGGTCCTGAACGTCGGCTTCGAAATCGAGGACGCGAAGGCCAGTTCATTGCTGCCACCGGCTTTGGGTATAACGATTCCCGCCTACGCGACTTTTAATATCGCCGCGTTTCCCGAAAGCCCGGTCGGCAGCTTCTCTATCGCCGAGGTTCGGGCGATTGGACGCGCGGGATTCCGTCCGCGCGCGTTCGTGCTCAAGAGTATTGTCGACAACGAGGCTGCTGCGCGCGAATTGGCTCGTCGATGGGGTTACCCGGTCGCGCCGGGCGAGGTCAGCCTCGAACTCAGGCATGATCGCATCCGCGGACGCGCGTTTGCCGGCGGTTCGGCTATCTTGGAATGCGAGCTGCTCGATCGCGATGTCATCTCCGGCGCCGATATCCAGTGGATCGCCAGCGTTCATCTTGCGCGCAACAAGGACGACGGCAAGCTGGTGATGGTGCAGGTCGATCCCGAGTACGTGTTCGCCAGCGCCGAGCGCGGCCGCCCTCGGGTAACCGTGATGGACAAATCGGCGTGGAATTGCGCTGGCTATCTCGATCTGACCAATCCGATTTCGGCAAGTTTTGCCAAGTGCGACGTCACCTTGCCTAAAATTCGTTATATCCTCGACCCCGAGCGTCCCGCCCTGCAAGGAACCACCAAAGTCGCAGCATGAAAATCGCGCCGCCGCCAACTGGCGCGATTGCTCTGCGACATGCCGCGCCTGTTGCTCATGCCTCGTCTAAAGCCGATCATCGGGTGTTCGAGTATCAAACGCCTCGACGAGACGGCGGAGCACTGAATTTCGCAGGAGAACTTTGGATGCGTTTTGGAACAGTTGCGGGAAGATTCGCGTGAATAAGAGGTTCGCGATTGGAACGGGGCTGATGACGGTTTGTCTGCTGGCGGCTTCGATCGCGCGCGCACAGAACGTCGCGCCCGGCACGCTGCATAGCGTGGCCTCGCTGGTTGCGATCGATCCAGAAACCATGAAGCGAGTGACGATTGGCAGCGCGTTCTTCGTCGAAGTGCCAAGCAAAGCTTTCAGCGGCAACTCTTTCGTTTATCTGATCACAGCGCGGCACAATCTTTTCGACAACAATGGTAATCCGATCGCAAAACCCCGACTTAGCGTGCTCGATTCCCGCACCTCCGTGCTGCGCGAGGATCCGTTGCCGAGCGGAGATCGATGGTTCTCGGACCCCAAGAATGACGACATTGACCTTGCGGTACTGCCGTTCTCGCCGGCCCATGCGACGTTCACCACCATCCCGCTGGCGCGGTTCGTCAATACCAGCCCCGATACCACTATCGCGGTGGATTCTCAGCTTGGCGCCGATGCGTATTATTTGAGTGTGATAAGCGGCGCCGAGCTCGAGCCTCATCCGGTGATCGCCACCAGGTTTGGCCGGGTATCGGTTGCGCAGCCCGCGGCAACCAGCGACATTCCCGGCGCCGGCAAGCAGAATCTATATTTCCTGGAGGGCGCGAGCGCCCCTCAGGCGAGCGGTGCGCCGGTGTTTATGCGTACCGGCGAGAACGCGGTGCTGTGGGGGATGGTCGAGGGCAGTATCGCTGACCCGTCGAGCCCGTTCAGCGGCCTGATCGGCGTGCTGCCGGCCGCGCAAATCGCCGAGACCGTGCGAGCGATGGCAGCAATTCAGGAGCAAAAACCGTAGCTGCGGATGATGATCGCCGGCGCGCGGTTCGCTAATCTGGATGCTTGCTCGAAGCTCTTGAGCGGCGTGGCACATCAAAGTAACGATCTTGCGACGAGATTGCGGCGCGCCCTTGATTCCATCTTGGCGGGCCGCTAGCAACAGTATGCTGGTTTCGGTTGCTCCCCGGTAGCTCAGTCGGTAGAGCGGACGGCTGTTAACCGTCAAGTCGCTGGTTCGAATCCGGCCCGGGGAGCCAA
>DATJOQ010000166.1:0-15570 GCA_035506935.1 Binataceae bacterium (SeqCode)
CCATTCCAGAACCTCTGCTGTTAATTGAGCTCGAACCCGCGCTCGATCTGATAATCAGGCGGCTCGAGACCGCCGGTATAAATGAGGTCGTAGTATTCGATCGCGCTTGCGCGCGCGAAATCGGCGCGCTGGTGCAGAGTCGTCGCTATCGCGCCTGGGTTCAGGTGCTTCCCGAGCCCGAGCTTGCCGGCGACGCGGGCGCGCTCAAGCAGATCGAGCGCGTGATTCACGGGACCTTCCTGGTCGGGAGCATCAATTCGATTTTCGCGCTCGACCTGCGCGCGTTAATCGAGGCGCACTTCCGCCATTCGGCTTTGGTCACGGTGGCTTCGCCAAAGCCTGCGATGAAGGCAGGCGGCAATGGTGGGGCGCGCCGGGTGTGGCCGATAGAAAGTCCCACCTTTGCGGAGCGACTGAACGGAACCGCCGCCTACGTCATGGAGCCGCGAGTGCTGGCGTCGATTTCGCGGCAAGGCAGCCACGCGATCGCGCGCGATCTATTGCCGCTGCTGATCCGCGAGGAAAAGCCGGTGTTTGCCGCCGAGATCTCTACACGATCGGGCGCGCTCGATTCGCTGGAAAACTATCTTCAATCACAGCGTGGGTTTCTGCACGCCAGCTACGCCGACGGATTCATTCATCCGAGCGTTACCATCGCGCCCGACGTTCAGCTCAAGCCACCCTTCTTTATCGGTCCCGCCTCGCGCCTCGAACGCGGCGCGATTGTCGGACCTGATACCATCTTGAGCGCTGACGTCGTGATTGGCGCAGGCAGCCGGGTCAGCGACTCGATGATTTATCCAGGGGTCAGGATCGGTTCGCGATGCTCGATTCAGCACTCGCTGATGGCGCCGGACGTCTGCCTGCTCGATGACGTTACGCTCGAACCGAACGTAATCGTCGGCGCGGGCGCGCACATCCGAAGCCAAAGCGTGCTGCGAGCCGGCGCGCGTGTCACGCCCAACTCGTCATTCGTCCAGCAACTCAGCGCGTAAAGACGGCGTCGCGGTCGTCAGCTCACAAATGGGATTTGACGAATCGCCACGGCGCCAGAAGCACGTAGCCGATTCCATGGAATAGCCGGTGAAACAGCAATCGTATCCGATCGCCCATCACGTGGAAGAATCCACCGCGCTCGACCTGCGCCTGAGTCTCGATCGGAATCGTGACGATCGGCTTGTCGTCTTTCAGCATCGTGAGCACGCCCACCGGCGCGTCTTTGCCGATCGGCGCGATGAGATATTCCGAGTTCATGGTGCCCATCAATTTGATGTGGCTTTCTTCGCCCTTGTAAACCGTGATTTCGGGCGTGCGTGCCGGTCCGATTGCGACGGTGTTCGCGCTCCCTTCGTACACTCGTAATTCATTAGGGACCAGATCGCGCCATTGTGGGCTCACCGTGACGAAAGTGTTGAAGGCCCAATCGATTAGCTTTTTAGTTTCGGTACGGCGTTTTTCGGCGTTGGGCGTTCCCAGCAGCACCGAGATCAGATCGATCCCGTTCGAATGTGCGGTCGCGACCAGATGGAATCCGGCTTCGTCGACGTGGCCGGTTTTAAGGCCGTTTACCCGCGAATCATAGAACAACAGCGTGTTCCAGTTACGCTGGGTGATACCATGGAAGGTAAACTCCTTGGTTGAGGTGTAGGTCAGGGCCTCGGGATGAGTATCTAGTACGATTTGCGCCAGCTTCGCCATATCGGCCGCGGTAGTGTACTGATCGGGCTCGGGTAATCCGTCGGGGCTGCTGAAATGAGTTTCGTTGAGCCCGAGCTTGCGGCACGCGTCGTTCATTTGCGTGACGAAACCGTCACTGCTGCCGCCGAGATACTCGGCCAGGGCCAACGCTGCGTCGTTTCCGGAGGAGACCATCAGGCCCAGCAGCAGATCTCGCACGTCGACCTGTTGGCCGACCTCGAGGAACATTTTTGATACTGTCTTGTCGATCGATAAGCGCCAGGCTGCCTGACTTATGTTGATCGGCGTGTCGAGCTTGATCCTGCCGGTTTTGAGCGCTTCCAGTGTGAGATAGAAGGTCATGATCTTGGCGAGGCTCGCCGGCTGCATCCGTGTATGTTCGTTGTAGGCGTAGAGCACCGCGCCGGTATGCGCTGCGACCAGGATCGCCGCCCGCGCGTCGAGCGCGAAGGGCGCCGGGTGATTGTCCAAAACCTGGATCTGAGACAAGGGTTCGACCGGCTCAGCGCGCTTCGGAACATGGTGCCGGACGGTTAGCGCAAAAGACGAGGCTGCCAGCAGGCAGCATAGCGTCAACGCGAATATGAGCCGGCGAACATAACTGGTGCCGCACAATCTCAAGTTGATCATTTGGGAAATCGCTCGTGAGAAATCGCTCGCCTGATTTGAGAGTAAATAGTGCGATGCGCACGGGCAAGCGCTGAGCGTAAAGATGGAAGGGATATTCCCACAGCCCCTGTTTTTGCATAAAGGATTGGAACAAGTCCGATGGATGTATCTGTAGTTCTTCCGGTCCTCAACGAAGCCGAGAACCTGCGTGCGTTACTGCCGCGGCTAAGCGCGCTATTCCAGCAGCTTCATCTGCAGTACGAGATAATCACCGTCGACGGTGGCTCGCGCGACGGCACGCGCGAAATCGCCAGCGAGCTGGGCGCCCGAGTTGTGGATGAACGTCGGCGTGGCTACGCCGGCGCGCTGGCGACTGGTTTCGCCGAGGCCAACGGCGATTACATCCTGACCCTCGACGCCGACATGTCTCACGAGCCCGCGTTCGTGGCCAAGATGTGGCGCGCGCGGCATCAGGCCGACATCGTGATCGCCTCGCGCTACGTGCGTGGCGGCGTCGCGTATGCATCATGGGGACGGCGCGCGCTAAGTCGTATCCTTAACCTGGTGCTGCGCCGGATGTTGTCGATGCCAGTACACGACCTCTCCAGCGGGTTTCGCCTCTATCGGCGCGAAGCGGTGCAGGATTTCGAATTCGAAGGGCGCAATTTCGAAGTGCTCGAGGAAATCCTGGTGAAGGCGTTCGCGCGTGGCTTCAGCGTGGTCGAGGTGCCGTTCACCTATTTTCCGCGTGAAGAAGGCAGCTCGCATGCGCGCCTGATTCGCTTCGGCCTCGATCTCGGCCGCTCCGCGATGAAGCTCTGGTGGCTGCGCAATTCACTCGATTCCGCCGACTATGACGAGCGCGCCTTCTACAGCGTGATTCCGGTCCAGCGCTACTGGCAGCGCCGACGGCATCATATTATCGGCTCGTGGGCGCGGGCCGCCGGCCTGACGCTCGATATCGGATGTGGCTCAAGCCTGATCATTCAAAGCCTCAACGACGCGGTCGCGCTCGAATACAACTTCGCCAAGGTGCGCTACCTGAATCGTCACGGAGTTCCGGTGACACACGGCTCGGCCTTCGCCCTGCCGTTCAAAGAGAACTCCTTCGATTGTGTGATCTCGTCGCAGGTAATCGAGCATATTCCGTTCGACGAGGTGCTGTTCACCGAGATGCGCCGCGTGCTGCGTCCGGGCGGGACGCTGATAATCGGCACGCCCGACTATGAAACCGTAGGATGGCGTGTGATTGAGCCGGTCTACGGCTTCCTGATGCCTGGCGGTTACCGCGACGAGCACATCACGCATTACACGCGGCCGCAGTTGATTGAGATCCTCGCGCGCCACGGCTTCGCGCACGAGGAGACCGCCTACATCTGCCGCAGCGAATTGATCATGCGCTGCCGCAAGACCGAGGTTCCCGGTCTCGCGCGAATCCATGCGCTGGCGCCGCCCACCGATCAGGTGGAGCGCTCCACCGAGCTGCCCGAGAAAATTCGCGAATCCGGCGGCTCCTGATTGTCGCTGTGGCCTCGTTTCACGATCTCGCCACAGTTTGCCAAGCGCTCACCCAGACCCAGAGCCGGTTGCAGATCGCGCAACTGGTCGGCGAGTTCCTCGCCCGGCTGGATATCGATGAAGCCGAGATCGCCGCGCGCTTCATGGTTGGGCGCGCGCTCGCCCAGGGCGAAGAGACCAAGCTCAATATCAGCGGCCGCGCGATCTGGCGAATCGCCGCCGAAATAATCGGTTCTCCCGATCAGGCGGCGGAACAAGCCGAGGAAATCTTCTCGTCCGCGGTGGACTTCGGCGAGGCGGTCGAGATGCTGCTGCGATCGCGCGCCGTCGATCCCGAACCTACTCTCACGATCGCCGATGTGAATCGCTCGTTTGCCGAAATCGCCGCGATAGAAGGGCGCAATTCGCGCCGGCGAAAGCTCGACGCGCTGCGAGACCTGCTCGCTCGTGCGAGCGCGCTCGAGGCGAAGTATATCGCCAAAATTCTGATCCGTGAGATGCGCCACGGGATGAGCGAGGGTCTGATGGTCGAGGCGATCGCGAAGATGGCGGAGCGTCCGGTGGAGCAAGTGCGCCGCGCGCTTATGCTTGAAGGCGACGTCGGACGAGTGGTGCGCGACCTGCGCGGCGGAACTACGTCCATTGGCGCCGTGCCGGCGGCACGTATCAAGCCGCTCAAACCGATGCTCGCGCAGACCGCCGAGAACGTGGCCGAAGCGTTCGCGCTTTTGGGCAGCGGACTCGCGCTGGAACATAAAGTCGACGGCGCGCGCGTACAGATCCATCGCCGCGGCGGCGAAGTCAAAATCTTTTCGCGCCGTCTCAATGAAATCACGCTGAGCCTTCCCGAGATCGTGGAATTGATCGGCGAACGAGTAGCGCGCGACGTGATTCTCGACGGGGAAGTTATCGCGGTCGACAGCAGCGGCAGGCCGATCGCGTTTCAGGAGTTGATGCGCCGGTTTCGGCGCGTTCGCGAAATCGAAAGATTACGCTTCGAACAGCCTATACAACTGTTCCTGTTCGACATTCTCGCGGAAGGCGGAGCGTTGCTGATCGATCGTCCATATCATGAGCGCTTTGATGCGCTCGCGGCGCTCGCCGAAAAATCAGGGCTCAATTTGATTGGCCGAATCGTTCCGGCCGACGTGAATCAAGGCGAGCAGTTCTTTCGCGACGCGGTCGCTGCCGGTCATGAGGGCGTGATGGCCAAGGCGATGGAGAGCCGCTACACGCCCGGTATCCGCGGGCGCGGATGGCTCAAGATCAAGCATACGCACACGCTCGACCTGGTGATCGTTGCCGCCGATTGGGGCTATGGACGACGGCACGGATGGCTGTCGAATTACCATCTGGCGGCGCGCGGCGAGAGCAGCGGGCAATTCATGGAAGTGGGGAAAACCTTCAAGGGTCTGACCGACGAGCAGTTCGCCGCGATCACCGAGCGATTGCTGGCGCTCAAGACCGGCGAGAGCGGCGGGACGGTTTATGTGCGGCCGCAACTGGTGGCCGAAGTGGCTTACAACGATATTCAGCGGAGCCCGCAGTATGAAAACGGGATGGCGCTGCGATTCGCGCGAATCGTGCGTCTGCGTGACGACAAGGCGCCTGAGGAGGCCGATACGATCGCGACCATGACGCAGGAATTCGAGCGCCAGGTGGTGCGCCCGCTGAGCGCCAAGGAGCGGCTGTGAAGCAGCGTGGCTGAATAGTATCGCGCGCTTTTCTTTGCTTCTCCCGGGTCAGGGAGAGGTGGCCCAGCGCATCGCGCGAGGCGGAGAAGGCTTTCCGCAAAGTACCTGTCCAGTTGATACCCTCTCCCTGGTCCGGGAGAGGAAATGAAAGCTCGATCAGGAGAGATGGGAAAAAGGTCCCGAGAAGAGTCGCATCGCTTCGCGGTGATTATTCGACTACGCTCCGGCGATGCCGTCGCTTACGCTCAGGATGACATCAAAGCGAGCCAATTTTGTCATTCTGAGCGAAGGCTGCCAGAGCGAAGAATCGCCGCGAAGCGATGCGCGATAGTCCTAGCGTGAGCCTTTATTTGCCGCCCACGCGCGTGACCCAATCATTCAGCGCGTCGCGGGTGGTGCGGAAGGCGACTTCATCCCACGGAATCTCGTCGGCGCCGAAATAGCGCACCTCGATTGCCTCATCTGACAACGAAGGCGTTTCATTTCCCGGCTGCGCCGAGTACACCGCGACTGCCGCCACGGGATCGTCAGGATCGGCGTAGAGCCCGAACAAATCACCGACCCGCACGCGCATCCCGACTTCTTCTTCGGTCTCGCGCAAAGCCGCTTGAAGTGGCGTCTCGCCCTCGTCGACGTATCCGCCGGGAAAAGTCCATTTGCCGCGCGCCGGACTGATACCGCGCCGCAGCAGCAGAAGCTTTTTTTCTTTCACCACCAGGCATCCCGCGACCACCTTCGGCCCCTGGAAATCGACGAAGCCGCATGCCGAGCAAACCTTGTGACGCCGGCCATCTGGCGCGACCGGCCGAACTCTCATCTCGGCGCCGCATAGCGCGCAGAAGCGGATGTCATGCGGATGGCGATGCTGGACATGATGGTTTACTTCTACCGGTTCGTCGTCGTGCATGGTCTTCCTTATCGAATACCTTATGCCGTCAGCCGGCGAACCAGCGCTTCGCCGATTAGCAGCACCATCGCAGCCAGCAGCAGGTATGAGCTCATCGACGCGCGCTGTTCGAGCGTGGGTCGTGCGAGTTCGATCTCGTTAATCGCGGGATTGAGCCGGCCGCCGGTGGCAGAGGCGAGATTTTCGAGCAGATCGTAATTCGGCGCAGGGCGCGGCAACTCCGCCATCGCCGCCGGACTCACGGTGTATGCCAGCGGCGGAAAGGCACCAGTTTTTGAACCGCCGCCGGACTTCAACTGGATGTAGTAAGTTCCGGGACGCGCGGCGTTGAGGCTCGCGGTCATTTCGCCGACGGTCTCCTCCGACAACACCAGCTCCGAGGTAGAGCCGTCGGGCCGCGTGACCATCGCGGTCACCAGATGCGTCGCCGGGGCGGTCTCGCTGTAGTCGGTCAGGCGCAGATGGAGCCGGCCGTCGCTGTAACCCATCGCGACGTCGACCTTGGGCGCGGTCGTGACCTCGGGCGTGAGCCAACCGAGCAGCCGGTCCCACACCTGGGCGAAGACGTTTTCGCGGATCCATTCAGCGGACCATCGTCCGTTGGCGTCGGTCGTAACCGCCATCGCCTTGCCCGCGCCGTAGCGCCAGCTCGCGATCAATGGCTCGCGGCGTCCGCCGCGATCGACGTACAGATCGAGATCGGCGCGCGGCTTCAGCTCGGTGCTGACGTAGCCCTTGATAGTCGGCAGTTTGCGTCCCGCGAGATCCTTGAGCACCGGATTAGGCGTCACGCCGCGCGGCTGGAAGTCCTTCTCCACCAGCGTCATTTCGCCGGTATGCTGGCGGACGTCCTGCAAAATCAGCTCGGGCAGAGTGCTGGGACTGTCGGTGTGATAAAAGCCGCCGCCGCCGTACTGGCTGATCGAATTGAGCAAATTAATATTAGGATCGCGCCCGATCGCAATCGTGGAGATCGTCACGCCGCCCTCGCGATGCATGCTGGACACCAGGTCGTAGTACATCGCCGCCGTGCCGCCGGTTTCGCCGTCGGTCAAAATCACCACGTGCTTGATCGCGGCGTGGCTGTCGGCGAGATCGCGCTCGGCCTCTTTAAGCGCGGGGAGCAGGTAGGTGGTGCCGCGGGCTTTGAGGCGATCGATCATTTCGCCGATATAAGGGCGGCTCTCGCGCAGCGGCTGCAGCGGAACCACCACGAATGGCTGCGCGTCGAAACCGATCACGCTCAGCAGGTCGTCGTCGCTCAGCGTTTGCGTCGCCTGGCGCGCGGCGGCCTTGGCGTAGGTCAATTTATTGTCGCGGTTCATCGAGCCCGACTTGTCGATGATGAGGATCACCGCCCGCTGCTGCTTCTTATGCTCGGGCGGTTTCATGATTACCGGCATCGCGGTTTCGATCGCGCTGCCATGATAGCCGCCCAGGCCGAAGCTGTCGTCGCCGCCGACCATCGCGAGCGAGCCGCCACGCTCGACGTAGCCGGCCAGGCCGGTTTGAAACTGCGGCGCCAGGCGCGAGCGCGGCACGTTGTCGAGAATCACCGCGTCGTATCCCGAGAGCGCCCGGTCGAATGGACCGCTGTGAGTGCTCAGGTCCACGACCTCGGGATCGAAGCCCAGGCGTTTGACCACGGTCTCCAGGTAGGTTGCGTCGCGCGCCTTGTCGGTTACGATCAGCACCTTGCGCCGTGCGCCAATTCCAATCCAGCCCTGCAGCGAGTTGTCTTCCTTGTAAACGTCCTGCGACGGAACCGCGGGGTCGAAGGTAGCGCGATAGGAGACCAGCCCGGTGCTGGTCGCGCGCACTGGAAAGTCGATCCGATCGCGGCCGCTCGGAAGTGTTACTTCACGATCGTCGACCATGCGATCGTTCTCGAAAATCCTGATCGTTCCTTTGACCGGGGCGTCGTTCATGTTCAGCATCGTGACGCCGAGCGCGAACGGCTCGACGTTGGTGAGCGCGTGCGGCAGGCTGAGCTCCGTCATCGCGACATTGGCGACGTTGCCCGCGCCCGGCGGCGTGAACACATAAAGGCGCGTATGTCCGGCGAGCAGCGCGCTGATGGCGGCGCGCGCGTCGCCGTGATTTTCCCATCCGTCGGTTACCAGCACCACCGGGCCGCCGCTGCCTTCGCCCTGCGCAGCGAGCTTGCGCAGCGCGGCTTCGAGATCGGTGGCCTCGGGAGCGCACTGCTGGCATCCCTTGGCATTGCCCGCCATCGTCGCGACCTCGCCGATATTGCTCATTACCGGATTCTTACCGAACGCGATCGCGGGATCATCCGAGCGCAGCTTGAGTTGCTCGCGCAGCAATTTCACCGACCAGGCGCGCATCGATTCCGTGATACTGCCCGAGAGATCGACCATCGCGGGCCGCGCGTTGCCCTGACGGGTCACGATCTGCTCGGGATTCGCCAAGGCAAGGATCGCCAGCGTCAACACCAGCGCGCGCAGCAGCGGGGCAAAGATTTTTCGGGGGGTATCGACGTAGAACATCGACCACGCCAGCACCAGCGCCACGCCTATGAAAAGATAAAGCGCGTGCGGATGGGACAGCGTAATCGAATCGAGTTGACGCCAGTTCACAGATCCATCCCGAGCGAGCGCCGCCTGCGCCGATACGCGATCAGTCCCTCGACTGCGGCCAGGAACAACATCGCCGCGATCACGTAGACGGTAAGCGGGATATCCGCAGTGAAGATGGGCGTGCCGCGTTTTTCGGAAGGCACCTGCATCGTGACCGGCGTCGCCAGATCCAGGTCCGATTCCGCCAGGTCACCGAGCATCGTCGCGCGCGGGCGCCGCTCGCCCGAAGCGTCGACCAACTGGTAGATACCCTGTTGCGTCGCGGCGGTGAAGAGCGTTCCCGGCTTGACCGCGACGCTGGCGCCCGAAGGCAGGATAATCTTCTCGACCCCGGCCGGCACCAGCCACGGTTCGCCGGTGCGATAGCCCACGCTGTCGGCACCGAGTCCCGCCAGATAGCTCAGCATGTTGAGCGTCAGCACCGACATCGGCAGATTCTGCTTGCCGAGAAAGGGGAACGGATTGAAGCCGGCGGCGACGTAGCGATGGCCCTGGCGCGTGCCTGCCAACAGCAATCCGCCGCCGTTGCCGCTGACGATCGATTCCATCCACGGATGGAGGTCGAAGAATTCGCCGCGATTCAATTCGAGCAGGCGGAAGTTGACTTCGTCGGTCAACGGATCGGGCCGCTGCCAGCTTGCGATCTGGATCCCATTTGCGGGCCTGATCGCGAAATTGAATACCGGATCGCCTGCGGGAGGCATCACCAGCAAGGCGTTGCCGGCGGGCAGTTCCTTGGGCACGGTGTATTCGAAAATCGTGACGTCGGCGGTCTCCGCGTCGGCGGGCGAGTAATTCTCAGGCGATTGAACTCTGAGCTTGACCCCGGGAAGCGAGCTCAGACTTGTGGCGTCGGTTGGCACGGGGCTCACGAACAGTACTTCGACCGCTTTGACCGCGGCAGCGGTTGCGAACGCCAGGTTGTCGAGCGGGAAATCGTCGGTGGGCTGAAGCTCGGCGCGATAGATCGTAGCCGGGGCGACTTGCGGAAATTCCATCGACATCACACCGCGGGCTTCGACCTCGGCGTCGGCCGTGGCGAGCTGCTTGCCATCGCCGTTGAGCACGACCTTGAGCGTCCGGTTCTGAGAGGTGAAATTCGCGAGTTTGAGGCGGGCGCGCAGAGCCGCCGCGCCGAAGCCCTCGCGGCGCAATCTGAAAGATCCGATGGCGTAGTTCGGCACCGGATCGGAGACCGTGATCGTTCGGACGTTGGATTGCACCGAGCCGTTGACCGGATGGCAGCTTGCGAAAATCACTTCGCTGAAGCTGCCGCTCGCCGCCAGGTCGGTCAGCAGCCGTCCGACCGCGTCGCGCTGGTCGGGAGCGTCGGTTACGATCACGCGCCCCAGCGCCGAGCGCGCGCGCGCGGGGCCGTCGAACGGCTCGCCCACCCGATGAGGCTGCGGGGCGGTGACGTATAGGCTAATCTCGGCGTCGGGCGGCTCGGCGCTAAGCATCGCGGCCAGACGTGTGCTCGCAACCTCGAAGCGGCTCGAACCCGACGGCGTCTTGGCCTGCATCGCGGCCGAATTATCCATCACCACCGCGAGCGGTTTGCGCTTGCGTACCACGTACGGCTGCGCCATCGCCAGCACTGCCAGGCTTAGAATCACGACTTCGATCAGGAACAACCAATCGAGCTGTGGCATTCCCCAGGGACGCTCGCCTTTGAGGCCGCGCAAAGCGCGAAACGCGAGCACGCTCGAAACCATCACTCGCGCCGGGCGCTCGCGCACCAGGTAGGCGATGAGCAGCGCCGGCACCAATGCGAAAAATACGAGCGCGCTCGGGTACAACAATCCCATCGAAATTAATGAACCAGTCCCAGTTCGGCTGCGGCGCGCAGGAAAAAATCATGAAAGCCGCGGTCGGTCGTATAAAGCGTGTAATTCAAACCGCGCTTGAAACAGAAACTCTTAATTTCACGTGACAGCCTGACTAAAGTCTCATGATACTGCTGGCGCGAGCGCGAGCCCATCGACACCCGCACGCGCTCACCGCTTTCGGCGTCGACCAACTCGACGTTACCGTCGATTCCCTGGCCGCTGATCTCGCGTCCGCCCAACACCTGGATCGCGGTCACGTCCATTGCCGCCGCGCCGAACAAACCAAGTCCGGTGGTGACCGAATTGAGCATCATTAAGTAGTCAGAGATTATGAAGACCTTGCCGGCGCGCTTGATCGTGACAAGTTCGCGAACGAGTGCGGGTACGAGGTCGAGTTGACCGCCGGGCTTGACCGCGGCCAGGCGGCGAGCCAGCTCGACGATTCGATAGCGTCCGTACACCAGGCTGGTGGCGAGACGCTCGCCTTCGCCCGCCAGCACACGAATCATCACGCGATCGCCTGAGGCGAGCGAGACGTAAGCGAGCGCCAGCGCTATCGCGACCGCCGACTCGAATTTGTGGTCGCCCGCCGGATAAGCCATCGAGGCGCTGGCGTCGAGGAAGATATAGGTGAGTAGATCCTCCTCTTCCTTGAACAGCTTGATGTAGAGCTTGTCGGTGCGGCCGTAGAGTCCCCAATCGATGTAACGGAAATCGTCGCCGACGGCGTAGTGGCGGAAGTCGCTGAATTCGAGCGACGAGCCGCGCTTGGGCGAAAGATGAGCGCCCTTACCCATACCGGCGTACTCACGCCGAGTCTTGACGCGAAGATGTTCCAGGCGAGCGAGGAATTCGGGAGTCAGCTCTGCGGGCAATCCCAGCATGGCTTATGCGCGAGGACGCTTGAGCCGCTTGATCACCTGCTCCAGGATTGATTCGGTGGTGACGTTTTCAGCCTCAGCTTGGAAATTTCGCAGCAGGCGATGGCGCAGCGCGGGAACAATTGCGTCTTCGATATCTTCGTAACTCACGCTTACCCGTCCGTCGAGCAGCGCGTTTACCTTGGCGCACAAGATCAGCGCCTGGGCGCCGCGCGGGCTCGGCCCGAAACGGACGTACTGAGTGATCTCGGGCAGCATCCCGGCTCCGCCGGGGGTGCAGGCGGAAATGATCGCTATCACGTAGCGCTCCAGCGGTTCCGCGACCATCACCTCGCGCACCAGCACCTTGAGCCGCTCGATCGAGGCCGGCGCAGTCTGAGGATCGAACACCGGCTGTATAGTGTAAGAGGTTGCGGCGGTGGTGCGCTGGAGAATTTCGCGCAACTCCTCCGGTTTGGGCGCGCCGATCACCACCTTGAACAGAAAGCGGTCCATTTGCGCTTCGGGCAGCGGATAGGTTCCTTCGAGCTCGATCGGGTTCTGCGTTGCCAATACGAAGAAGGGCAGGGCCAGCGGATAGGTGACGCCGAACACGGTGACCTGACGCTCTTCCATTGCTTCGAGCACGGCCGATTGAGTTTTGGGGGTGGCGCGGTTGATTTCGTCGCCGAGCACCACGTGAGCGAAGATCGGGCCGCGCTTGAACTGGAACTCGCGATGGCCGTCGGCCTCGGTCAATATCTGCGTGCCAATAATATCAGAGGGCATCAGGTCGGGCGTGAACTGGATTCGCTTGAAGCTCAAGCCCAGCGCTTCGCTGGCGGTCTTGACCAGCAGGGTCTTGCCCAGTCCTGGAACGCCCTCGATCAGCACGTGGCCACCGCCGAACAAGGCGGTCAGGATTTTGCGGACCACCGGCTGATGGCCCACGATCACACGACCAATCTCAGCTTCTGCCCGGCTGAATGCCTGGCGGAATTCGTTGATACGCTGGGTGGGGGTCGATATCTGCGGAGCCGCTCCCATCCGTTCTCCTTCCTACTGCAGCAAGTCGCGATAACGCGGTGGCACTAGCTGCCGTTCATCGGGCGCGGCCTGAAGCCGAGTCTCTTTGAGCGGCAGGTTGGAATAGGGTGTGCTCGCCGTCGGACGTTCCTTGTCGAGCACGGTTTTGCCGGTGCCGGGAGTACTGGCCGCCGGCGGGACTCGGAACAGCACGTAACGCGCGTCTTTGATTTCGATTTGCGGTCCGTGCTCGCCGGGCTTGTAGAATTTCTCGAAACTCACTGCCTGCGGAATCTGACCAAGATGAGTATCGCCGCCCGGCTGGCCGCGATCCTTATCTTGCTGTTCCTTCGACGGTTTATTGGCCTTGGCCTGTTCGGGCCTGCCCGACATATCGGGTTTGGGTTGCTTGGCCTGGCCGCTCCCACCTTGATGCGGAGTGGCGCCGGGCTGATTGGGCTTGTCGCCTGGCTTCAAGGTCGTCTGGTCGTTCTTCTTGCTCTGGCCGCTTCCGGCCTTGGTCTTGTCGGACTCTTTGTTCTCGTTTTCGAGTTGAGTCTTGGTCTTGGAGATTTCGTTACGAACCTCCATCATTTTGGATTCGCCGCCCTTGTTTTTGCCGTTAGCGTCACCTTTGCCGTTGCCTTCTCCGCCAGAGCCGCCGTTCTCGCTTTTGCCGCTACCTTCACCTTTGCCCGAATCGCCCTTGCCTTTGCCCTGTCCCTTGCCGGTTTGATTCGAGGTCGAGGTTTGCGGCTGCGGCTTCTTTTCGAAATCGGACGGCGTTTTGGTCTGTTGCAGCTTGCGCTCCAGCGCGGCTAGCTGATCGAGCTTTTTTTCCGGTGGGATATCGGGACTTCTTAGCGCCGATGCCATCGCGCGCAATTGCTCAGCGAGCGCTTCGGAGCCCGGACTTGAATCGTTGGCAGAGATTTCCTTCGCGATATATTCCAGCTTCCGTGCCTGCGCCTCGAGCGGCCCGGGCGGCCGCACCAGCGCCAGCATCGACAGTCCGAGCACCACTACGAGCGCGAGCGTCAAGGCGGAAGATTTCGCGAGCGGCGCTCCGAGTTCGAGCCGGAATTCCCTGGCCGGATCAAAGTCGGACAGATACTCCATCGAGCGGCGCAGCAGAATTGGAAACAATGAGCTGCGCTGCGTCTCAGGAAGAGGGTTGGGCCCGCTGAGCGTCGCGAGGGTGACGATCTCCTGCTTGCCCTGAACGCGCAGGTCGATCCGTTCAGCCGCTTCGACGAAACTGCTC
Organism: Binataceae bacterium (SeqCode); assembly: GCA_035506935.1. Taxonomy (GTDB): domain Bacteria; phylum Desulfobacterota; class Binatia; order Binatales; family Binataceae; genus DATJOQ01. The sequence continues at coordinate 14,006 of DATJOQ010000166.1, forward strand.
GCGCGGCGGTAAGCCAGCCATGCACTCAGCGCGGCGATCGCAAGCCCGATCGCGGCGGCGAGCAGCAGACCGAGATGCATCATGCGGCCGAGCGCGGGCGCCAGCACGTATCCCCAGCGCTCCCACGTGGCCGCGGCAACCTGCTGGAACCCGGCTCCGAGCGCGAGCAGGATTACGAGCGGCGGCACCAGATAGACGGCTACGCGTAAAGCCGCCACCTCGGCGATTCGCCGCCGCGCCCTGCCTATGACCTCAATCGGGTCGATCACTCGCGCAGCTACCTTATTTGGCCGGCCGCGCCAGCGCGGTAGTCGTGCCGCGGGCCGGGCTTGCACTTCGCTTTCTCATCGAGGCTACTGCTCGATTATGCTGTTCCAGAGAGCGCGAAAAAATATGGCTGCCGTCATCGCGAGCCACAAAATACAAGTAATCGGTCTGGGCCGGATAGAGCACCGCCATGATCGAAGCGAGGCCAGGATTTGCGATCGGACCAGGTGGAAGTCCAACGAAGGTGTAAGTGTTGAAGGCTGAAGGCGTATGAACCGCTTGCAGCGCCGAATCGATGCTGCCCGCGTAATCATATTGGGCGGTGGGATCAGATTGAAGCGGCATATTGAGTCTCAGGCGGTTATATAGCACGCCAGCAATCAACGGGCGCTCCTGCGGCAGCTTGGCTTCCTTTTCTACGATCGACGCCATGGTTACGAGCTCGCGCTGCGTCAGCCCTAAACGGAACATCCGCTCCTCGACGCGCGGCGTCAGGATCGCAAAAAATCGCTCGAGCATCGCGGCCAAGATGGTATTGAGCTGCACCGACGGCGGAAAAGCGTAAGTCGCCGGAAAAAGGTAGCCCTCGGCGCCGAGCGGAGTGAGACCCAGCGCTTTGACCAAAGATCCGTCGCGGGCGGCACGCTCGAAATCGACGGCGCATCCAAGCCCCGCTTGTTCGATTCGCCCGGCGATCTGAAAGACGGTAAGCCCCTCGGGAACGACGATCGTCACAACGATGAAGTCGCCGTTGGCCAGATGGTGGATAACGTCGGGCACGCGCTCGCTGCCTTTGAAGGCGTAGTCGCCCGGCTGCAGGTGCGATGCTTCACCGCTCAGGCGTGCATAGACCCGTGCCACGAAAGCGTTTCGAATCACTCCGGCTTGCTCGAGCTGCTCGGTGATCGCGCGGACGGATTCGCCTTTTTTAATCGAGACCATCTTGGGCGGATTGAAAACCGGCGTTGGCGCTAGCCATAGGTAGTAAAAAGCCACCCCCGCAAGCAGAAACGATAGGGTGATTACACCCTTAACCAGCGATTTCAGTATCCGCTTCAGTATCCTGCCCGCGCGATCGGCGCAAACGAACGCACGGCCCCGCCCCTATCGGGTCGATAGCTCCTGGTCTCCATCGTCGGAGGTGCTCCAATCACCAGCAAATTAACCTTCTTAGAATATCTGGCCTTGCTCATTTTTTCATCAACCAACAGCTCCACGGCAGTACAGTAGACGACCGACTACCGCCGATGGCGCGCGGATTGTGATTGGGCGAGCCAGCTTTCCAGGATTACCATCGC
>DATJOQ010000167.1:0-5885 GCA_035506935.1 Binataceae bacterium (SeqCode)
TCCGGTCGCGTTCCTGCTCGGCGTAGGAGATATAAAGCGTGACTTTAAGGCTGCGCTGCCGGCCTCGCCACCTTCAGATGGGTTGGTCCACGTGATTCTGACACCGAAGATGGGTGGGGAACTAATCGATCTGGGAGTCGATCCTCACACCTACGATTTGACGTCGATGAAAGTTGAGGATCAACTTGGCAATTCCACCACGTTCCACCTGCAAGACCGCCAGACCAACGTTGCGCTCAACGATTCGCTCTTTCGTTTCGAAGTGCCCAAGGGCGCCGATATCGTGGAAGCGCCCGCTCCGCGCTAAAATAATGTAGCTCTGCCGCTCGGTTTCAAAGACAGGATTGCGTCGTCTTTATCCAATCGGTACACATATAAGCCCTTAAGGAGAAGAGCCTTCGGGCTCGCAAGCGTGGAAAAAGTTCATCTCTTAAGCTTGGGATGTCCCAAGAATCAGGTTGATAGCGAGCTGATGCTGGGCGCGCTCGCGCGCGCCGGTTTCGATATAACCCTGAACCCCGAGGACGCCCAGGTCCTGGTGGTGAATACCTGCGCTTTTATCGAAGCGGCCAAGAAGGAATCGATAGACGCTATCCTTGAGGCTGCGGCGCTGAAAAAGAGTCGCGGCGGACGACGCCTGGTGGTCGCCGGATGTCTTTCGCAGCGCTACGGTGCCGAGCTCCGGGAGATGATGCCGGAGGTCGACGTGTTCGTCGGCACCGGCAATTTTCTCGATTTGCCGGAGCTGCTGCGTCGCACCGAGACGCCCGAGGCGCGGCCGATTCCATACCCGGGAGCCGCCCATCTGTTACCGGGCAATGACGCGCCACGGATCACGACCGGCGATTTCTTCACCTCTTACTTGAAGATTTCCGAAGGCTGCAATCATCAGTGCGCCTTCTGCATCATCCCCAGGATCCGCGGACGCCATCAGAGCCGTCCCGTGTCCGAGTTGATCGACGAGGCGGTGATGCTCGCAGATCGCGGCGTGCGCGAGATTAATCTGATCGCTCAGGATCTCACCGCCTACGGACGCGACCTGGCGCCGCCGGCGTCGCTCGCGGCGTTGCTGCGAGGCCTCGCCGAGGTCGACGGACTGCGCTGGATTCGGCTGCTCTACTGCTATCCGAATTTTGTTAACGACGAGTTACTAGATTCGATCGCCGGGCTGCCGAAGGTGGTAAAGTATATTGATATGCCCTTGCAGCATGCCGACGATGGAATCTTGCGCGCGATGCGGCGCGAGCGCTCGGCCGATGCGCTGCGAAAACTGCTCGAACGCATCCGGCATCGAATTCCGGGCATCGTGCTACGCAGTTCCTTTATAGTTGGGTTCCCTGGCGAGGACGAAGCGGCGTTCTCGAGGCTGCTGGATTTTGTGCGTGAGGAACGATTCGACCGGGTCGGAGTGTTTACTTATTCGCGCGAAGAAAATACCGCCGCATATGATTTGCCCGCGCAGCTTCCAGTGCGGGTCAAACGCGAGCGGCGTGCGGCATTGATGGCCGCGCAAGCGGAGGTTTCGATCATCAAGAATCGCGAAATGATCGGGCGTGAGGTGGAGGTTCTGGTAGAGGGAGCGATTGGCGGGCGCGGCAAACGCCTGCGCGGCCGCACGGCGGGACAGGCGCCCGAAATCGACGGCCAGATCTTTCTGACCGGCGAAGCCGAGGCCGGAGACTTCGTCTACGCCCGAATCGAAAATGCGAAAGCCTACGACCTCGACGGGCGCATAATGGGTATGCCTAATTGACTCTGGAGATGGCCGTCTAATGGCAAAAAAAGCTGCTGGCGCGAACCGCAAAAAATTCCTCGCCAAAGTGCGCGAGAACCTCGAGGAGATGAAGGCCAAGCTCGCCGAGGAGATAGATTCGGATCTCAAAGCCGAGCGCGAAGGCAACAAGGACGAGGGCATGGATACCTATGACCTCGCTTCGGAGGAGCGCGATCGCGAGATAAATTTCATTCTTTCCGACCGCGGACGGGCGAAGATCAAATCGATCGAAGATGCTTTACAGCGGTTGAATGACGGTACCTACGGTATCTGCGAATCGTGCGGAATCGAGATCGCGGAAGAGCGCCTCGAAGCTCTGCCGTTCACACGTCTTTGCCGCGATTGTCAGCAGGACCAGGAACGCGAAGCCCGCGCGCAGCGGCGCTTTGAAGATGAGCGCAGCACCTATCGCAAGCTTGGCTCAACCGAGGGTGATGAAGAGAACACCTAGACAGGCTCCTTGTCCCGCCCGTTTGGCGCCCGGATGACTGCGCGCCTCAGTCCGTATAGAGCCTTATCGTACGGCCGCAAACCTGTCACTCTTGATGGGAGAGTGAAATCGCGTGCTCACGATGCGGCCCTATCAGGCACCCTGACCATCTTGGAGAGATTGATTTCCTGAAATGCGACTTTTTGGCGAGTCCGAAAACAGCATCCAGCCGCACGGCGAAACTCACGGCGTCGGCGATGCAAGCGCGCTTCGCGTGCGTCCGAGCAACGTCAAGGCAATAGTGGCGCTGGCAAGCGCGCGGGGCGGGACGGGCAAAAGTTCGCTTGCTATCAATCTGGCCGCCGCCTTGGCGTTGAAAGGTCGCAAAATAGGAATTCTCGACGCCGATCTGAATTCACCGTCGATCGCGGCAATGCTCGGCATGCGGCGAATTCAAGCCTTCCAGGCGGCTGGAGTGATCGAGCCGGCAGCCGGCCCGCTGGGATTGCGAGTGATCGGAACCGACTTGCTAAGCGGTGGAGCTTCCTCGCCGATGGCGATGTTCGAGAGCGAAATTGAAGCGCCGCCTCCCGCAGAACCGGCCACGCCCAGCGATTCTCAGATGCTTGCGAGATTGCTCTCGGAAACCAGGTTCGGCGCGCTCGATCTTCTGCTGATCGACGTTCCTTCCGGGCTTGATCAATTCAAACGAATAGCGGCGCTCGCCGAGTTGACCGGCGTGTTGTTCGCGACTCAATCCAGCGACCTCGCCTTACGCGCGATGCGCGCTGCGATCGACGCGGCCGCCGAGGCCTCGACCCCGGTGCTTGGCGTGGTCGAGAACATGACCGGATTTTTTTGCGCACACTGCCAGTCAGTCCGGCCATTGTTCCCACAGGGCGACACCATGGGGCTCAGGCGCGAGTTCGAAGCGTCGCTGCTGGGCCGCCTGCCGTTCGATCCGCGCCTGGCTGAATCGTGCGATCGCGGAATACCGTTCATCCGCCAATATTCCGATGCTCCTTTGGCCAAGGAGCTGATCGTGCTCGCGGAACGTCTCGAACAGGTGCTCGCCGCCCGCACCAACAGCGTTCGCGCTGCCTCGCCGGCGTAACGTCCCAAACGCTCGCTCTGCTTCAGTCCTCTGCGGCGTCGGAAGCTTCGCCAGACGCCTCGATACAGCTCGAGTATTCGAACATGCCTGCGCCTTCGTGGCCCTCGAAACGAAATCGCGCGAAGCCGAGCCAGGTGTGGACGCGGCACAAGTCGGGGCCGGGCCGCGATAGCGGGAGGAACACTTCCGCATCGCCGGCGAGCAACGACTCGCTGCCGTCGGGGTTGACGATTAGCGCCGAGATATGGTTGCGCGACGCTTCTGCCGACGGCGCTTCGAGTTCGAAGCTCTCGAGCGCGACGGGCGAGATTTCGCCGCCGGCAAACGCACGTACGCGCGACTCGCTGCTGCCGTCGCGATAGGTTAGACGGACTGCCTCGAGCGCGCTTGGCGCCGGATAGCCGGGAAAATACGCCCACAGCATCTGGCGCGAACTGAATTTCTCGTTGCCCAGCGCGCTGAACGAACGTCCGACGCGGCCAATCGCTTCGATATTTTGATTGGCACCGTCAACCGCGATCCGGCCAGTGACCGCGCCGAAGGCGACGGATGAAGCGTTAAACGAAGCTGGTTGCTGGAGCGCCGCCAGCAGCCCGCTCAGGTTCGTGGTGCTATGCGGCCGCATCGAGACCGCTATCTCCGCGGTTTCCTGGAGCGTACCGGCCGCGAGCGAATCTTCGACCCGCAGATACCCGATACTGTCGGGACTCAGCAGCGCAGGGCCATTGAAGCCCAGCGAGATTCGCTCGCCGTCATGACGCATCGCAAGCGGTCCGCGCGCGATCCGCTCTGAATCGTAGGTGGGCTTGCCCTCGCTGGTGAAGAGCGCGATACGCGAGCCGTCGAGCAGGATTATGAAGCGCGCGCCGTTGGCGCCGGGTCCGAGATCAAAGCTCGCGATCACGCCGATCCGCGCCACCGGGTCGAACATCTCCATCCCGAGCCGGGCGGGCAGCGCCGCCTTTGGTTTTGGTTTGCGCGGTAATTGAGGCTTGCTCGCTCCGCGCACGATGGTGATCGGAGTTCGCGCCTGGCGCGGCGTTGATGGACGCGAAAAGGTATCCGCCAGGATTTCCACGCATCTGCGCCTGAGATTCCCAGGCCATCGCACGGCTACCGACAACTCCAGCTGCAGTGCGTTGATCGCGCCCGTGGCAGCGAGCAGAGACAAACGTCTCACCGCCGCAATCGGACTGTCGCTGAATCGTTCGGTGAACGCCTGCAGCAGATTCTGGCTCCCGCCACCCGGGTAGCGCAGCCCAACGCTCGGAATGATTCCGTTTTCACGCAGGCGATCGGCAAGGTTTTTGAGCGGCCCGTGGATAAACGCGTCGCTGGCGGAGACCCGCGCCGCGCCGTGCGCGCGGAAGATTCCGCCGCCCGCCTTCAGTCCGAGGCCGAAATCGATCCGCGGCTCGATCACGTTCCATCCGTGAATCATCAGCGCCAGCGCGCGTCCGTGGCGCGCGACCAAATCCTCGAGCCGCTGCGCGATCATTTCGAGCAGCCACGGCGCTTGATTCGCCAACTGTCCGACCCGATTGCAGTCGAGCGTGTTGCGATCCATGCCGGAGTTGATCAGCGCAGTGGCACCAAGTTTGGATGCCAGCTCGCGCGTGATCTCATCGGTGTGAAGATCGTTAACCTTGGGATGAAGCACCGAGCTGGCGGCGGCACCGGCGCGGCCGCCGTGTGGCGCGATCAGCAGTATCGGCGCAGCACCTTCGGTAATTTCGAGCCACGGCGCTATTGGCATTACGCAATCGTTAGGCATCGGACTCAACTTGTGGATCCGCACTGACTAATAACAGTCCGGTAGTGAAGAGCGAAAGAGACTACCAGGTAGTAAATTACATAACTAAACGATATCCATAGCGGCGTCGGATTAGGCTCCGGCAACTGCGCCAGCACCACCACCGTCGCGATCGCCCATAGCACACCGTAAGAGATCGTCAGCCAGCGCAGAGGTTTCGTGCGGTTGGGGTACAGATATTTCACCGGCACGAATACCATCACGGCGAACGTGCTCATGATTATCGCGTTGACGCCGATCGGCCATCGAAAACAGAATAAGTAGAAGACAACCAGGTTCCAATAAGAAGGAAAGCCGAGAAAATAGTTATCCTTGGTCTTGGCCTCGGTCTGAGAAAACCCATAAGCGCTGGCGAACACCGCCGCGCTTCCGACCGCAAGCCCGAGCGCTCCCGAAGGAAGCAGTCCGGCCTGGAGTATCAGGAAGACCGGAGCGATTACGTAGGTGACGTAGTCGACGATGTTATCGAGAGTGGTGCCGTCGAAGGACGGAATGCGGCGGCGTACTTCCAGCGCGCGCGCCAGGGGACCGTCGCTCGAATCGATCACAGTGGCTATCGCCATCGCGATGAACGAAGCGCGAAATTCATGCTGCGCTGCGTAGACCAGCGCCAGTAGTCCCACGACGCCGCCAAGCGCGGTGTACGCGTGAACGGCCCACGAGCACGCTATCAACAATTTCTCCCGCGGCGCGGAATTGTTGCAGGCGGGAGCCGCTTCGCTAAGCGCCAAGCTACTTGTCCGATTTGCCGCCG
>DATJOQ010000168.1:0-5183 GCA_035506935.1 Binataceae bacterium (SeqCode)
CCCCCACCGCCTCGAGTACCACTTGCGCCTGACGCTTGACCTCGCGCTCGCGTCCCATCAATGCCTCGAGCGTTTGCGGGTCAGGCTTGCCACTTAGCCGATACTGATCGGCGGCCCGTACGAAACTCTGGTAGGCGTCAAGCAATTCGCGAAATTTCTGATACGAGGGTCGATCGCCCAGTGCCTCGTTCATTGCGGCGAACGAGCGTGCTTTTTTCAGCGCATAATAGAACTCACCCATCTCCTCCGAACTGACAGGTCGGCGGTCAAGCATGAAATCGGAGCGGCAATAGTCCGCAAGCTTGTCGGCTAGGTCGGAAATAAGCGTGACGTTTGCTTCGATACCTTTGCGATAGCTCGACGAGTAGCACGCCGAGATCGCCAGCAGCGCCAGGATCGGCATCGCGGACCGGCACCAGCCGGTCCGCAGCCGGATTCCAATCACGCGCGGCAAATCAGGCGAGATGTTGTTTGAAGAAGGCGATTGTCTTCGCCCAGGCTTCCTTGGAGTGGACCGGATGGAACGACGGCCGTTCGTCGCACATGAAGCCGTGATCTGCGTCGGGATAGAGCACGACCTCTGCGCGCTTGCCAGCCTTGTTCAGTGCGTCGCGAAACTTGTCGACGTCGCTAAGCGGGATGAAAGCATCCTTGCCGCCGAAAAATGCCAATACGGGAGCCTTAAGATTTTCGACGTAATCGATCGGTGCCTTCGCTCCCGGCTTCGACGAGCTTACCATCCCGCCGCCGTAGTAAGGCGCAGTCGCGTTGACGTCGTTGTTGCGGCACGCGGTCAAAAAGCTGATTCGCCCGCCCATGCAGAAGCCGGTCGTGCCGAACTTGGGCTTCACTTCCTTCATCGCTTTGAGATGATTAATCGCCGCGGTCATGTCCGCGACCACCTGGTTGTCGTCGATATTACCCATCAGGCGCAGAGCCTTGGGCAAATCGCTGTACGCGGCCAGATTGTCAGGCTGGTGAAAATACAGATTGGGTGCCAGCGCGACGAAACCTTCCGCTGCGAAGCGGTCGGTGATTGCCTTGATATTGCCGTTGAGCCCGAATGCTTCCATCACCACGATCACGCCGGGATATGGGCCGCCACTGGCCGGGCGCGCCAGATGGCCGGGCATCTTTTCATTTCCACTCGCAATCGTGACCTCTTGCTTGACGATCTCCATACGCACTCTCCTTCCGGAACTCGCTTCCGCCGTTGGGGCGGCAGGTCGGTTTTTGGCGGCGGCGCCGTATTGTTGGGGCTTCTCGCTGGTCCGCGGCCGCCGGATGAATCAATTGCTATGCGATTTTTTGTCGCATAGATTCGCGGTCGGCTCAAGCGCTTACGATCGAGGCGCAATCACAGCGCTCCGCGGGATATACTCTAGCCTCGCGATGATTCCAGAATCTTCAGCCGCATGATACGAGCGCGATCAGATCAAGATACGCGGCTGGAGACCGCCTTCGGATTTCGGCAATGATTCCGCTGCGGGACAACGTCAGCGCACGCCGCCTGCTTTCAATCTGCAATCTTCTGATCGCGTCTAATGTCGCGGTTTTTATCTATGAAATTCAGCTCGGCAGCAGCGTTGTGCCGATGGTGAAGCACTATGGCATGGTGCCGGCTCGGCTCGAACAGTTTCTGCATGCGCCCAGCGCCAGCACGTTGCTCGCACCGCTCACCTTGCTTACCTCGATCTTTATTCACGGCGATGTTTTACACATCGCGGGCAACATGCTTTTCCTTTACATCTTCGGCGCTGCGGTCGAGGATCGTTTCGGTCACGCCAGGTTCCTGATTTTCTATTTGGCCGCCGGAGTGGTCGCGGGCCTGGCGATGACCTGGATGGAGCCCGCGTCGCGCACGCCCATGATCGGCGCAAGCGGCGCTATCGCCGGCGTGCTGGGGTCTTATTTCGTTCTTTATCCGCGCGCGCGAATCCTGACCCTGCTTCCGCTCGTGATCTTTATCCAGGTGATTGAAGTGCCGGCGCTGTTGTATCTGCTGTTGTGGTTTGCGTTTCAGCTCTACGCTGCGGTGCAAGGCGGCGGTGGAGTCGCATGGTGGGCGCACGTCGGCGGATTTCTGTTCGGCGTCGCGCTTGCTCCGCTCGTCGCGCGTGCAAGTTCTCCGCGCCGCGCGCGAGCGCTGTGGTAATATGTGGATAGTGGGGATTAACGTTGGTGCCCCGGCTTGAGCGCGAAGCTCCGGCGAGCAATAGTTTTACAGGGTAGAGGTGATCGGTGGCGGTTGCGGCGGGCGATATCTTAAGGCGCGTTCCTCCTCAGAATCTCGAAGCTGAAGAATCAGTTCTGGGCGCGATTCTGCTCGAAAACGAAGCCATCAACCAGGCGGTGGAAACCCTCAGCGCCGACGATTTTTACCGCGAGGCGCATCGCACGTTGTTTCGCGCGATGGTCGAGCTGTCGGACCGCAATCAGCCGGTCGACGCGATCACGTTGACCGACGCGTTGCGCGCCAAGGGCAAGCTCGAAGAAGTGGGCGGCCCTGCGTATATCGCCGAGCTTGCGATTCGCGTGCCGACTGCCGCCAACGTCGCGCATTATGCGCGTATCGTGCGTGAGAAGGCGGTACTGCGAAGCCTCGCCTCGGTCGCGACCGATATCGCCAGCGGCGCCTACGACGGCCAATCCAACGTCGACGAGTTTCTCGACGAAGCCGAGCATCGCGTGTTCGAGATTTCCGAGCGCCGGATCAAGCCGGCGTTTCATTCGATGCAGGAGCTGACCCGCGACTCGCTCAAGCTGATCGAGAAATTATACGAGCGCAAGGAGCTGGTGACCGGCGTGCCTACCGGCTTCACCGATCTCGATCGTATCACCGCCGGCCTCCAGCCATCAGATTTGATTATCCTTGCGGCGCGTCCCAGCATGGGGAAAACCGCGCTCGCGCTGAATATCGCTGCCTACGCCGCGACCGAAGCCGATCCGCGTATCGGAGTTGCGTTCTTCTCGCTCGAGATGTCGAAAGAGCAATTGGTTCTGCGTCTGCTATGCTCGGAGGCGCGAGTCGATAGCGCCAAGGCGCGCGCCGGCTACCTGGGAGAACGCGATTTTCCCAAGCTGGCGCAAGCGGCGGCGCGTTTGAGCGAAGCGCCGATCTTTATCGACGACAGCTCGGATATCTCGCCGATCGTGCTCAAGGCCAAATGCCGCCGCCTGATTCGCGAGCGCGAGAGCAAGCTCGGGCTCGTGATCGTGGATTATCTGCAATTGATGCGCTCGTCGCGGCCGGGCGAATCGCGTGAGAAGGAAATTTCTGAGATCTCGCGCTCGCTCAAGGCGATGGCCAAAGAACTCAAGCTTCCGGTGATCGCGCTTTCGCAGCTCAATCGGCAGGTGGAAACGCGTCCCGATCGCCGCCCATTGCTGGCCGATCTGCGCGAGTCGGGCGCGATCGAACAGGACGCGGACGTAATCGCATTTATCTATCGCGATGAGGTTTACAAGGGGAAAGAATCGAAAGTGCCTGGCACCGCCGAAGTTATAGTCGCCAAGCAGCGCAACGGTCCGACCGACACCGCGACTCTAACCTATCTTCGCGAATACACGCGCTTCGAAAGCTACACCTCTGAAATCGGCTACGAAGAGGCCGAAGGATAGAGAGCGGTTACGCTCTCAGTTTGATTCGTCCTCGCCGCGATTCGATTCCACCGGCGATTCAGGAGTGTCGGCTTGCGACGCACTCGGGTCGTCGCCTGTCGGTGATGGCTCGGCCGATTCCGTGGATTGCTCGAGTTCCAGTTGCTCTGGCGTCGATTCCGCTGACTCCTCGACGGCATTTTGCAGCTCACGAAACTCGCTCAGATCGGGCAGGCTTTCCAGATCCTTGAGGCTGAACGCTTCGAGGAATTCCGCCGTCGTGGCGTAGACCATTGGACGGCCCGGCGCTTCCTTTCGTCCGGCAATTTTGATTAGTCGCCGCTCCAGCAGCGTCTCCAGCACGCCGCCCGAATCCACTCCGCGAAGCTGCTCGATTTCGGGGCGCGTAATCGGCTGGCGGTAGGCGACGATCGCGAGCGTTTCCAACAGCGAGCGGCTGAGGCGCGGCGGCTTGGCCGCGAGCAGCTTGCGAACGTAAAGCGCATGCTCCTTGGGCGTGCGCAACTGATAACCACCGGCGACCTGCTCGAGCGCAATTCCGCGGCCACCCGCATAAGCCAGCGCCATCTCATTCAGCGCCTTGCGAATCGCTTCCTTGGGCACGTTGTCGAGTACCACGGCTAGTCGCGCCAGCGACACCGGCTCTCCAGCGGCGAACAGCAGACTTTCCAGGATCGCCTTTAATCTTTCTTCTTCCAAATGATTCTCGCGATTAATCGGAGCCGAGTGTGTTCGAGTTGCGGTCGCAGCTATTCTCCCTTAGCTAAACTGTTCTGATCGGCGGAAGGGGACTTTCGGCTAAGCACGATTGGCCCCAAGCGGCCTTGCTGGAGCGCGAGCACCTGTCCGCGCCGGATCAATTCGAGTAGCGCGAGAAAAGTCGCGATGACCAGCGAGTGATCGGTGAGGTCTTCGAACAACGCGGCGAACTCGACGCGCTCGGCTCGGTCGATCGCCTCGAGTACTACCGGCATTCGCTCCGCGACCGGAATGTCGCGCAGCACGATCTGTCGCGGCGCCTTGCCGGATAACCGTTTCAGGACTTCGCGCAGTGCCTCGACCAGATCGAATAGCGAGGCGCGATACTCGACCGTTTCGGACGGTTCGACGGTTTCGCCCGGCGCGGCGAAAACGTCGCGGCCCAGCATCGGACGCTCACCGAGCTTGGCACCCGCTTCGCGATAACGCTGGTATTCGAGCAGCCGCTCCACCAGGTCGCGCTTGAGTTCTTCGCCGTCCTCGGTATCGGCAACTCCAGGATGAGGCAGCAGCGAATACGATTTGATCAGCAGCAAGGTCGCCGCCATCACCAGGTATTCGCCCGCAAGATCGAGGTTCAGCGAATCTAGCAATTGCAGATATTGCAGGTATTGGTCGGTGATAATGCTGGTGGCGACTTCCTGCGGATCCAGTTCGTTGCGCTTGATCAGATGCAGCAGCAGATCGAGTGGACCTTCGAATATAGGAAGCCGAAACCGGCGAAGTGCCTCGCCGCTTTTCTCCGGCTGTTCGCCCTCGGTGACTCCGTCCAGAGGTGGCGCCACTTGTGCTGGATCCTTTTG
>DATJOQ010000169.1:0-7608 GCA_035506935.1 Binataceae bacterium (SeqCode)
AGGTAGGGTGCAACAATGAAGTACGGAATCGCAATCCGCAACATGGGGCCGCAATCTACTCGCGAGACCCTTGCTGGCTGTGCGCGCACGGCCGAGCAACTCGGGTTCGACGCAGTCTTCGTCTCCGACCATCTGGCTGTGCCGCCCGATGAAGCAGAGGGCTCGGGCGGACGTTATCTCGAGGCGCTGGCGACGCTGGCGTTTCTTGCCGGTGTAACCCAGCGAATCCGCCTGGGCGTTTCTGTGCTGGTTCTGCCCTATCGTCCGGCCGTACTTACCGCCAAGCTGGTCGCGACAGTTCAGGAACTCTCGGGCGGCAGGATGATACTTGCTACCGGCGTCGGATACATGCGACGCGAGTTCGAGGCGCTCGGCGTCGATCCACAAAACCGTGGCTCGTTGACCACCGAGACGCTTCGCGTATTGCGTCAATTGTTCTCGAGCGATCTCTCGTCCTACGACGGCGAACTCGTGCGCTTCGCGCCCTTCATATTTCTTCCGCGTCCGCCATTGCCACCGATCTGGATCGGCGGCAATGGCGCCAGCGCGATCGAGCGAGTGCTGGAATTCGGCGACGGATGGCATCCGATGCTGCCGACGGAGGAGCTCGGCCCGGCGTCGGCAGCGCTTCGCGAGCAGGCTCGCGCGCGCGGCCGCGTTGAGCCCGAAATAGTCGTGCGTCGTGGGCTCAAGCTGGACGATACTGCTGCCGCCCGAGCAAGGCTCGAGGCCGATGTTGCGGCGGGCGCAACCTACTTCATTTTGGATCCCGGTCGGTACGCAGACGAACGCGACTTCGGGCAAAGGGCCGAGACTTTCATAACGCATGTCGCGCATTAGGCGTGTCTCGACCGCTGTCGTCAGCGGAGGGCGATTATGATCCTGCGTAGCTCTCCCAGGATCGAATATTGCGTGAACGACCGACTCAAGAGGCTGTCGGATAAGTGCTAGGCCGGGCCGCTCAAGATGAACCATCTCACGTTGGGACACTCAATCTCAGAAGTGGCGAACATGATTGTGTCCGATCGGTACAAGCTAGCGAGACAATTTGCGGGTCCGACTCGCAAATCGATTCTAAGCACTGAAGAGCCGCACTCGGCCCGTTCATACTCCCAGCCGCGTTAGGATTCGTTTTTTGAGGTCATCTTTTAGTCCCGCGCCCCGCGCTTATACCGCGTCTGCCGCAGCGACCTTCTTGGTTACCGACGGATGCGCAAAGTTGATCATGGGATAGGCCGCTGCTAAGCAACGACAACGTCGCTCACGATGGCCTGCAGTAATACGGGCCTCATACTTCCAGTCGGAGAATGGATGAATCCAGGACCGATAAGAACGATGACAAGAAAAAAAGCCTTGAGCTATTCGTTGCTGTTTTTTTGCGGCAGCTTGCTTTCGTTCATCTCAAGCGCCAACGCATGCACGCCGGTGCTTTATGCCTTTCGTCATGCTGAAGATCTTAATGGACCTCCGACTGTTCTTACGCCGGTTGGAATGGCGCACGCCAATCTTTACGTCGAAATGATAACGGCCTTTGAACTCAGCAAAAATTACTGCCCTGTAGGGTCTGTCTATTCAGTAAATCCAGTTAAACCGGGCGGCGAAAAAGGCACGACAAATCCGTATTTTACAGCCCGGCCCCTGGCTAACGTCGTAATGAATCTCAATCCGATCATTGAAGTAGACAACAAGCCAATAGATGAATTTCTGGAGACATCCAACATTGGCGCTATCCATTTTAGGGAGGTAATGATCGACAAAGTAGCGGCCGGCTCCTCGGTCGCGATTTTTTGGACAAGCCAAGGCTTGCATAATCTTGGCGAAGCCATCGCTCCTGGCACTGACATTCCAGGCTGTTCGGTCCCGCCGCCGGTACGACCCGAATGCGAGGACCCCAAACCGCCGAGAAATGCTGCTTATATCTTTGAGTACAATGGCAGCGGTAGTTTTGTCGCGCCCGGCAAACCGGACCAGAATATACAATGTTTCAATTGGGCTAATTTCAGGGCTCCGGGCGATATGAGTTCTACCAAGTACTATTGTGGGAACGCGTCTAATCCCAACCTGGGCCCATCGGACCATCCGATAGAGGACAAATATCTTTACAAGCTGCATGGAAGGATTTGCGATACAAGCGACCTAAAACCTGTCACAGAGCCCGGTTATTACGGCTACTGTGAATCCCCCGCGAGCCCCTAGCAGCAGGCTGGCAAGCTCCGCGGAAAGTCCGCAGTTCTCGCGTCTGGATGCACTGTATGCCTGTCCGGATCTTCAATAACCGGACAGATGCAAATCTCTTAGAATATTTCTTTATCGTGCCTGGCCCCGACTCTCTTCACAACTCGCCCGCGCTTAGGTTTTTTGCGCCGCTTTTTTCCTGAACAGCTCAGCGCCTGGCTTTGCGCTTTGCCCGAGTTGCCTTCTTGCGCGCGGTCGTCGTGGCTTTCGGCGGCTTCGGCTTGCCTGCCTGTTTGACGCGGGCGGCCGGCTTTGCGGCCGGAGCTGTCCTGGCGGCGGTTGCGGGGTCGAAATGCATCGCGGTGAAGTAGCGCGAGGCGAATTTCCAATGGTCGCCGACCTTCACGTACTCGTCGTTGTAATAGCCCGAACCGACCCATTGCATTTGGTATTTTTCACTGCGCAGGTCGAGGTAGCATCGCCCGGTTGCGCGTCCATTGAAGCCCAGCTCCACCACGTGGTTATGGATGTATGGGCGCGGCTGCAGATCGCGCAAACTCTCGGCATAAGACTTGAGCAGGGCCTCGTGCCCTTTGTAAACGGTCTCGCCGTTGGGCGTTTTCACGATAAAGGAACCATCGACGGCGAAAAGCTCAACGAGGCCGTTGACGTCGCCGCGCCATACGCAGTCGCAATAGCGCACCGGCAGGTCGCGGATTTCTTCGCGGTCAGCAAGTTCAGTGATAATTTCTTCGACAGCTTTCATCGCAGGGAAACTCCTTGTATGCCGCGGCTGGACGCTTCGGGGGCGGATCATCCCGCTGCACATTGTTCTAAACGGTCATGAAGCGCGCATCATAGCCGCTCCCGACCTATTTGCAAGAAACCTTGACCGCGGCTCTGTCGCGCATAGATGCGATCGAACCGGCCGGAACGGACAGAGCGTCTGGGGGGGGGGACTAATCGCGGAGATGGGCCGATCGCGGTTTCTTTCAATTCTCGAGTCACTATCAAATCAAAAGTGTTTCGTCGTTAACTAAAAAACCCGAATCAAATCATGTGAAGCGTTTGAACATAAGCCTCGAGTTTTGTTCCAATCTGGTACACTGCGAAATTCGCAGTTGCGCTTATTCAAGCGCGGACAATCGTTACACACGATCATTTCGCGGTATGTTTCTTGCGCCCCTGGGAACGCCGTGATCTATCTGGCCTCCTGGGTATTGCTGAACTCGTGGATGGTGTTTGGCATCGCGCTGCTGACGTTTTCTATCGCCGCGGCTTGGTGGGGAATCTCCGATCTCAGATCTTTTGAACCGGGAGTTACTGCCAGGGGCGCCGCGTTCCTCTTGATAGCTTTGCTATCGCTGATTGCAGACGTGAGGCTGAGTCCTTTGTTCGGCTACCTCGACGGCCGTGATTCCACCAGCTCACAGAACGAAAGCGCGGGAATCGACCGTGCCGAACCGGCGGTCGATCCATCGATCGCGAAGGCGCAAGTGGCGCGCGCGACCTCAGAGGTCCATCAAATCGTCATCAAGCTTCCCCGTTTCCGCCAACTCCGGTTCAAGAAGTCTGTGCCGCTGGATATCGAAACTCCGGAGCAAGCTCGAAATTTAATGCGCGAAGAGATGCGCAAGCGACGTAGCGAGGAGCAGCTGCACGACGACGCTATCGCGGGCGCGATGATGGCCTTGTGGCCGATGGGTTACGATCTCGCAGGCTCTTCGATCAAAAACGTATCGGAGGACATCCTCGGATTTTATAATCCTTCAACCAAGCGCATGGTCCTGGTACGGGGAGATGACTCAGCCGCGGACCGCGTCGTGATTTCCGGCGACGTGCCTTCTCACGACTATGGCGAGAAGATGACGTTGGCTCACGAGCTTACTCACGCGCTGCAGGATCAATACTTTAATCTGGCCTCTCTCGATAGAATCACCGACAACGATGACCGTGAGCTGGCCATGCGCGCTGTGGTTGAAGGCGACGCGACATACACCGGATTGAGTTATACGTTCGCCGGAATGCAAAGCGACGAAAAGCTCGACGCCTTGTGGCAGATGGTTTTGAAGAGTATTCCCGATCCGGAGAACGTGTCCGCTCCGGACACCTTGAAGACCACCGGTTTCGTGTACGGAGTGGGCGCGAGATTCGTTGCTTCCGTGCAACGACGCGGTGGCTGGCAGGCGGTAAATGAGCTGTTTCGAAATCCGCCGCGCTCGACTCACCAGATGCTCAACCCTGAGTTGTATTTCGAGCACGCCCCGCCGCCCGCAAGAATATCGATTCACGGCTACGAACACACACTGCCGGAATGGCGCAAGGTCGATGAAAATACGCTCGGTCAAGTCCTGCTCGAGCTGATGCTGCATCAGAACCTGGGCGACGCTGAAAGCTGGCGGCCCATAGGAAACGCGTGGATGAGCGATCGCTACGTCGTTCTCAAGCAGAACGCCGCTCTTACCGTCGTATGGTTTATCGCATTTTCCGACGCGGACACCGCGAGCCACTTCGCTTACGTATATACGCGCATCCTTGATCTCGCGCACGGCGGGAGAGTTCCTCACGTGGTCGACGTCCGCGGCGGCACTGTGCTCGTGCTGATCGGCGAGAGCGCCTCTCGATCCGAATCAGTCGCTGGAAGCTTGTGGGCAAATACTGACATCGGCCGCCGCCATCACCAGCCGGCAAAAGTCCCGACCATCCAGGCACGCCTTGCTGCTCCGTGATCCGACGGCTCAGTCGTCGGCCAGGATAGCAATCGATCGCGCAGATGATCCGTGTCGAGTACGTCGCTCGATGCGCGGGAGGCTTGGCCAATGCCTTTGAACATCAACGCGTTTCTATAGTAGCTCTAAGAAGCGGACGGCGCCGTCGGTCGCGATCGACGCCGGCTTCGTGTGCGGGTTTCGCCATATAGCCACGGCTCGATGCTCGACCGCCGGAAATCAGGCTGGAGCTTATCGGGATGGTCATCCCGATACTGCTGCGACGGGTGTTGAAACCCGAGCTTAAGGTCATCATCGACGGCCTTCCGGGCATCGAAGCCATGATCAAAAGGGGAGTTGACGTGATGGCGAGAGGGATGGCAGCTCGCGGATGAAGATACGTATGTGATCTCGAAGTAAGTCGAATCGACAACCTCAGTTTAGGGAGAAGCGCCATGGAAAGGGCTCGCAAATTCGAACTCGCCGCGGCGGAAAGTGGCCGTCCGATAGATCCGATTACATTTTCCGTACTGCTCAATCGCTTCAAAGCCATCGCCCAGGAAATGACGCTCACGCTCGAATACACGGCGTGGACTTCAATTCTCGCGCTGGCGCGGGATTTTTCGTGCGCGATTTTCGATGGCGATGCTCGCCAGGTTTGTATGGCCGACGCGTTGCCGATTCATACCAATTCGATGCACGTAGTGCTGCGCGAAATGGCGCGCGAGTTCGAAAACGATATTAACGACGGAGACGTGATCGTTTGTAATGATCCGTACAGCGGCAACACGCACGTCGGCGACGTAGTGACCGCTTGTCCCGTGTTTCACGAAGGGCGCCATCTATTCTGGAGCGTGACCAAAGGCCATCAGCTCGACGTCGGCGCGTACATCCCGACCAGCACGGCAGCAACGGCCAAGGACGTCTGGCAGGAAGGTCTCACTATACCGCCAGTAAAGTTTTACGACAAAGGAAAGCCGCGTCACGACGTAATCCGCTTCTACCTCGCGAATCTGCGTTATAAGGACTTGCTGTACGGAGATTTGATGGCGCAGTTGGGATCGATCTGGACCGGCCGCCGGCGCTTGCAGGAAATCGCCACCCAGTATGGGGCGCGCGAACTCAAGCAATATATCGACGCGATCCTCGATTACGCCGATCGCAGGATGCTCGACGAGATCAGCAAGATGCCCAAGGGCGAGTTCGTCGGCGAAACCTGGATGGACAGCGACGGGCAGGGCAACAAGGACATTTACATCCGCGCCACCGTTCGCATCGGCCAGGATAAGGTCGAGGTCGACTACAGCGGGAGCGCTCCGCAAACTCCCGGCGGAACCAACGCGTCCTACGGCGTGATGCAGGCCGCGGCGGGCGTTCCGGTTCTCTGCTGTATCGATCCGACGATTCCGCACAACGACGGATGCCTGCGCCACATCGTCGGCGTCGCACCCGAGGGCTCGGTGTGCAACGCGCGCTATCCGGGTTCGACCGCGGTCGCGACGATCGTACCGGGCGATCCGATGCAGGACGCGGTCTGGAAAGCGCTGACCAAGGCGCTGCCCGATCGGGTCGCGGCCGGTTTTGGACGCATCCATTGTGTGCCCTTTTTCTCGGGCGTCGATCGCCGCGATGAAATCGAGCAGGACTGGGGCTGCATGCTATTCAATGGTGCTTCGGGTGGCGGCGCCGCTCCGCACGCCGACGGATGGCCGCTGATGATGACGCTCGCCGCTTCGGGCGGACTCAAGACTCTCAGCGTCGAAATGAGCGAGATGCTCTATCCGATGCTGATCGAGCGGATGGAAGTGGAGCCCGGATCAATGGGCCACGGCGAACATATCGGCGGCCCGGGCATTAATATCGCCGTGCGTTCCTTGAGCGGGCCGGTGGAGTGCCATCTGTTCGGTGACGGCGCATCAAATCCGCCGCATGGGGTTTTAGGTGGCACGCCCGGAATCGGCGGCGGCAACTTCAAGGAGAATCGCGACACCGGCGCGCGGACTTATTGTTCGGCGAAAGGCCATCTGACAATCGCGGCGGAAGAAACCTGGGTAGGAGTATCGAGCGGCGGCGGCGGCTATGGTGATCCGCTCGAGCGCAGCGCCGAGCAAGTCGCGCGCGATGTACGCAACGGGATTATTAAAGCTGACGCAGCGCGCGAGATTTACGGCGTGGTGCTGAAATCGCCCAAGTGTGAAGTCGATTCGGCTGCAACTGAAGAGTTGCGCGCACGCATCAGGGAATCGCGCGGACCACTTCCGTTGCTGACTCCGGAGGGCCCGGCGGCCTCGACCTGGCTCGAAGAAAGCATGCGTCCCGGCGACGAATTCCTGCTCGATCCGCAGTAGAAAGGAGACCGGATAACGTGGGCCATGTTTTAGGCATCGATATCGGCGGCACTTTCACCGATTTCTCCCTGGTCGACGATCAGGGACGGATCACGCTGTGGAAGGAGGCGACCACTCCGAAAGATCCCGCGCAGGGAGTGAAGGACGGGCTCAATCATTTCGCGCAAACCCGCGGCGTCGGACTCAACGAATTTCTCGGCCAATTGGACCTGTTCGTTCACGGCTCGACTATCGCAACTAACACAGTGGTGCAGCGCAACGGTCCGCCGATCGGGCTGATCTGCACCGAAGGCTTTCGCGACGTCATCTATCTGCGCGACGGTTTCAAACCCGAACGCTACAACTGGAATCTGAAACAGCCGGAAGATTTCGTCCCA
>DATJOQ010000170.1:0-7435 GCA_035506935.1 Binataceae bacterium (SeqCode)
AAGTAATCATACCACGCACGTGTCACCACCACACACGAAAACAGTCCGGTCAGAACTCCGACGCATAGGGTAACCGCGAAGCCCTTCACCGGACCGGTGCCGAACTGGAACAGGATAAGCCCGGCCACGAAGGTCGAGATATTCGAGTCCTGAATCGCTGACCACGCGCGCTGATAGCCCAGCTTGACCGCGTCGCGAGGTGTTTTGCCGTTGCGCAACTCCTCGCGCATGCGCTCGTTCACCAACACGTTGGCGTCGACCGACATGCCGAGCGTCAACACGATTCCGGCGATTCCGGGCAGCGTCAGCGTCGCCTGCAGCGCAGCCATCACGCAGATCAGCAGCATGATATTCAGAATCAGCCCGAAGTCGGCCAAAATCCCGGCGCCGCTGTAGTAGAGCGCCATGAAGATCAGCACTGCCGCCGCACCGACCAGGAAGGACAGCTCGCCCTGGCGGATCGAGTCGCGTCCTAGCGATGGACCCACCGTACGTTCTTCGGCAATCTCCACCGGCGCCGGCAGCGCGCCCGAACGCAGCACGATCGCGAGGTCGTGTGCCTCGTCCATGGAGAAGCGCCCGGTGATTTGCACCTTGCCACCCGGGATGCGCTCCTTGATCACCGGCGCCGAGTAGACCGTATTGTCCAGCACAATCGCCAGCCGATGGCCAACGTTTTCAGACGTCACCGCGTCAAAGATTCGCGCTCCGCGGTTGTCCAAGTCGACTGAGACGTAAGGCCCCTCCAATCGCGCACCGGGCCGGACCCGCGCGTCCGTCACTACGTCACCCTGCATCAGCACCTGCGATTGCACCAGGTAGGGCTGGCGGCCACCGCGTTCGGCCGAGCCATACAGGATTTCGTCGCCCGGCGGAGGCCCGTCGCGCAAAGCCTCTTCGATATTGTGAGTGTCGTCGACGATTTTGAACTGCAGAACCGCGGTCTTGCCGATCAGCTCCTTGGCCCGCTCAGGATCCTGAATCCCGGGAAGTTGAACCAGGATTTCGTTCTCGCCCTCGCGCGCGACAGTCGTTTCGCGCACTCCGAGCTGGTCGATTCGGTTGCGAATCGTCTCCAACGCCTGATCCATCGCGCTCGCCCGCACGGTCTGCTCGTCGCGCGGCTTGAACGATAGCTGAAACGACGCGCCCGGGCCGGAGCTTTCGACGCTGCTAACGTTCAAGTCAGGCGCGACCTTCCCCACCAGATCCTGAAACGCCGTGCGATCCTGCGCGTTGGCGAGGGTGACCAATACCGGACCCGCGGCGGTCGGCTCGATCGACTTGTACTCGATCTTGTTTTCCTTGAGCTCGGTCTTGAGATCGTCGCCGCGACGCGCCAGCGCGGTCTTGACCGCGTCGTCGACTTTGACTTCCAGCAGCAGATGGGTGCCGCCCTGAAGATCGAGGCCGAGCTGTATCTTCGGCGTCGGTAGCCACTCCTTCCACCAGTCCGGCAGCTGAACGTTGGCGCTGGGCAGCAGCATCAGCACCGCGACCACCACCAGCACCGCGGTCAAATAAAGCCGAGTGAGTCCCTGTCCGCCGGTAAGATGCAGATACAGGACCGCACCCGCCAACGCCATCAGGATCAAAATTGGAGCAAAATTTTGATTTTCCACGTTCTAGCCGAGAGAGGCGTTAACCGCCCTACTCTTCTTTCTCCTTGCCACCGCTTTTGGCCGTCTTGCCGTAATTGGAGAGCCCGGCGATCTGCGGCCGCTCAACCCTGACCTTAACGTTCTGCGCGATCTCCAGGGTCACCAGCTTGTCGCCCAGCTCCACGATTCTGCCCAAAAGGCCGCCCGTGGTCACTACCTCGTCGTTGCGCTTGAGCGCTGACAGCATTTTCTCATGGTCAGAGGCTTTTTTTGTCTGCGGGCGAATCAGAACGAAGTAAAAAATCGCAAATAGGAACCCCAGCGGAATTATGGTCGTGTACAGGACCTGCTCGCTGGTCGCGCCCGCGCTACCGCTGGCCGCCTGAGCATATGCGATACCTTCAAACCACATGATTTGTCGCCCCCTCGGGCGCGTCCTCCCATTCACTCTCCGCCGCCATCGCCGCGCGCGCGAAGGATTTGTAGGTCCCCGACGAGATAGCTGCCCGCGCCTCGCCGATCAAGCGGCTGTAAAAGTGCAGATTGTGCTCGGTCAGCGCGCGCGCCGCAAGAATCTCGCCCGCCATATACAGATGACGCAAATAGGCGCGGCTGAAGCTCCGACATGGACGACAATCGCACGCGGGATCGAGCGGGCCCTGGTCGCGCGCGTGGCGCGCGAGTTTTATCGAAATCCGCCCCTCGCTGGTGAACGCGCTGCCGTTACGCGCGTTGCGCGTCGGCAACACGCAATCGAACATGTCGTAACCCATCCCGATCGCCGCCACGATATCCTGTGGGGTTCCGACACCCATCAGATAGCGCGGCTTGTCGGATGGAAGCAGCCCGGCGCTGAGCGCTGCGATTTCCCGCATCTGCGCCTTCGGCTCGCCCACCGCAAGACCGCCGGTGGCGAAGCCGTCAAATCCGAGCGACGTGATCTGTTGTGCACTAAGTTTCCGCAGTTCCGGATAGACGCCGCCTTGCACGATTCCGAACAACGCCTGCGTCTCGGAGCGCCGCGCTTTCAACGATCGCTCGGCCCATCGCGCGGTCAATTCGAGCGAGCTTCGCACGCGCGCCTCGTCGGCTGGATAAGACGTGCACTCGTCGAGGCTCATCATTATGTCCGCGCCGAGCTGTTCCTGGATATCGACTGCGCTTTCAGGCGTGAACGTCAGGCGCTGGCCATCGAGATGCGAACGAAAGCAGATCCCGTTTTCGTCGATCGAGTTGATCTTCGCGAGGCTCATCGCCTGGAAGCCACCGGAGTCAGTCAGCGTCGCTCCCTGCCATCCCATGAAGCGATGGAGCCCGCCGAGCTCGCGCACCACCTCGGCGCCCGGCCGCACCGCCAGATGGTAGGCGTTGGCCAACACGATTTCGTACCCAAGACCGCGCAGCTCATCCGGCGCCATCGCCTTGACCGCCGCGCGGGTTCCCACCGGCATGAAGGCCGGCGTGGTGATCGCGCCATGCACGGTCGTAAGACGTCCCAGCCGCGCCGCGCCGTCGCACGCGCGTACTTCGAAACTGATCGGACCGCCGCTCACAGGATCAACATCGCGTCGCCGTAACTTAGGAAACGATAGCGGCGGCGGATCGCCTCGCGATAGGCGTTTAGAACCGGTTCGCGCCCCGCAAACGCCATCACCAGCGCCAGCACAGTGCTTCGCGGCATATGGAAGTTGGTGATCATCGCGTCACAAAGTTTAAAGCGGAATCCGGGATGGATAAACAGGCCGGTAAATCCCTCGACGTCCCCGGTGACGGCGTAGGATTCTAGCGCGCGCACGCTGCTGGTACCAACCGCGATCACGCGCCCGGCAATTCGATGGCAGTGCTCGAGCGCCCGCACCGCGCCCGGCGGGATCGTGTACCACTCGGCCTCCATCGAATGAGCTTCGACTTCCGCGCCGCGGATTGGAATAAAGGTGCCCGGACCGATGTGCAGCGTGAGCGCGGCGCTTCTGATCCCATGCTCCGCCAGGCGCTTGAGAAGCTCCGGCGTGAAATGGAGGCCGGCGGTCGGCGCGGCGATCGCACCGGTCTTGGCAGCGTATACCGTCTGGTAAGCGTCGCTATCCTCCTCAGCGGGCGAACGCCGAATATAATGAGGCAGCGCCAGCGTGCCAGCGCGCTCCGCTATTGCCGAGAGTGCGCGCGCGTCGTCACTCACGATTATTGCGCGGCCCGGCCGCTCATAGCCGACCAGCTTGAGCTCTGATCCGTCGGGCAGAGTGAGCCGACTGCCATCCTTCAGCGCGCGATGGGCCCGAATCAGCGCGAGCCACGCGCCCTCGGGATGCGGTATCGGGCGCACCAGCAGCAACTCGACACTGCCGCCGGTCTCCTTGCGCGCAATCAAACGCGCTGGAAACACGCGCGTGTCGTTGATCACCAGCAGGTCGCCGTCGCGCAGATGCTGCTCCAGTTTGTAGAAGCGGGAGTGCTCGAGCTTGCCGCTTTTTCGATCCAGCACCAACAGGCGCGCTTCGTCGCGGCGTTCGAGCGGATGCTGCGCGATCAGTTCAGGCGGGAGTTCGTAATCCAGATCACCTATGCGCATCGCTGGTCCTGCACCCCACCCGCCCCTGACGGCTAATATAGCACCTCCTTGTCCTGGGAGAGGTGGCGGAAGAATTTTTTTGATCCCTCTCCTTTTTATCCTGGAGAGGGCCAGGATGAGGTCCTTTGCAGACCTCGTTTGCCCCATCGTCGTCAGCTGACGCGCAGAACGATCTTGCCGAAATGATGGCTCGACTGCATCAGGCGATGCGCCTCCGCGGCTTCCGCAATCGGCAGGGTCTTGTAAATCGGCGGCCGGAGTCTTCCGTTCTCGAGTTCTTTGCCGAAGCGCGCGAGAAAGGCGCTGACGATTCGTGCCTTCTCTTCGACGGGGCGCATCCGCAAAGTCGAACCGATAATCCGCAGATGGCGCCTAAGCACCGCCATCAGATCGATCTCCGAGCGCGCGCCTTTCATCAGGCCGATCAGAATCAGCCGACCTTCAGGCGCCAGCGCTGCGATATTCTGCTCAAGGTACGCAGCGCCGATACTGTCCAGGATGATGTCGGCACCACGCCCATTGGTGGCGTCCTTGACCTTGTCGACAAACGGACCGGACTTGTAGTTGATCGCTGCGTCGGCACCAAATCCTCGACATCGCTCGCACTTCTCGTCGTTTCCCGCGGTAACGATCGAGCGCGCGCCCGCCTCGCTCAGCAAACGAATCGACGCGGTACCCACTCCACTGCTGCCGCCGTGAATCAGCGCAGTCTCGCCTGGATGTACCTGCCCTAGCATGAAGAGATTCAGGAAGGCGGTTAAAAATACTTCCGGCAGCGCGGCGGCTTCCTCGTCGTTGAGCACCGCCGGAACCGGCATCGCGGAACCGGCATCGACCGCCACCTTTTGCGCGTAGCCACCGCCCGCAAGCAACGCCATCGCGCGCTGTCCGTAGCTCCATCCCGTAACCTTGTCGCCCTTGCCGATAACCTCGCCCGCGCAGTCCAGCCCGAGGATCGGCGATGCGCCCGGTGGCGCTGGATAGAAGCCCTGGCGTTGCATCAGGTCGGCGCGATTCACCGACGCGCATCGCACGTCGATCAGGAGTTCATTCGGCCCCGGCACCGGGTCGGGAGCGTCGCCCAATTTGAGCACGCTCTCGTCGCCCGGTTTGTCGTATACGATTGCTTTCATCGATCCTCGAACGGCCTCAGAACCTTCCTCAGAATTTGGTGATGACGGCCGTGCCGACGTTCTGAAATTCCGTCATGCCTTCGATTACCCGCGACACCTGTTCGAGCGCGATACGCTCCGTCACCATCGCGCCCGGCGTCAGATAGCCCGACTCAACCATTTGCAGCATCGCCGGATAGCGCGCGGATTGCATCCCGATCGTGCCGATCAACTGCAGCTCCATCAGCACCATCCGATCGATCGGCATCGACACTTCGCCTTTCTCGGCCTGCGTCGTAAGGCCGATCTGAAGCTGGCGGCCGCGCTTGCGCAGACTCATCATCGAGTTGCGGCAGGTGATCGCCGCTCCCAGCGCATCAACCGCGACGTGCGCGCCGCCGCCGCTCAATTCGAAGATCGCACCGATCGGGTCGTTCTTCTTGGCGTTGACCACGTGATTGGCGCCCATCTTCTTGGCCAGCTCGAGCTTCCGATCGTCGAGATCGACGGCGATTACGTTGGCGCCCACCGCAGCGGCGATATTGATCGCCGAAAGTCCGATTCCGCCGCATCCGTGCACCGCAACCCACTCACCCGGCTTCAACTGCGCCTGATCGACCAATCCATGAAACGAGGTCATGAACCGGCATCCCATCGAGGCCGCGTCGACGAAGTCTATCTTCTCGGACAGATTGACCAGGTTCAGATCGGCTCCCGGCACTCCCACCAGCCGGCCGTATCCTCCGGGGTAAGTGATTCCAGGAATCTGCGGCGTGTTGCAGATATTCGAATGGCCGGTGCGGCAAAATTCGCAGGCGCAGGCGCCGTCGCACTGGCTGAAGGGCACCACGACGCGGTCGCCGCGTCTAAAGTTGCGGACCTCCTTGCCGACTTCTTCGATCACTCCGCAAAACTCATGACCCATCACGAATGGTGGCTGCGGCGCCAACCCCACCCAGAACCAATCTCCCATCCATATGTGCCAATCAGAGCGGCACACACCTTCGGCTTCGGTCCGCACGACTGCGCCGTTGGGCGGACATGCAGGATCCGGCACTTCCTTTACCACCAGTGGTTGCTGCAGGGCTTCCAGTACTGCGGCTCGCATATGAAAGACCTCCTTGGCGCGCGCACGCGCGCGGCGGATTCCTCGCGCTACGGACGATCCACGCAGCTCGCGAACGCGCCGATTTCATTGGAACAACGCCTCAGTATGCCGGTATAGCGCGCAACCCCGGCGACGGCAAATCAGCGCGCTATCACCCGACCAGCGCGCGCAGGTCACGCTCCAGCGCATGGAGGTCGCCGCCGGAGTCGATCTCGACGCCGTGAATATCGATACCGGCCGCCTCCTGCATCTGCATGCGCTCGATCGCCCCTTCGACGCTGCCGCTATATCCCAGCTCGTCGACCAGCCCGGTCGGAACCGCGGCCGCGCCGGCCTTCGCGCCGCCTGCGGCCCAAGCGTCCCGCACCGGCTGGACCACTTTGCCCCAGCCCCATCGCGTCAACTGTTCGCCGTAAAATGTTCCCATCCGGGCGATATAAAAAGCGATATTGCCGGCCAGCGACGCGCGCGACCTCGCGACATCAGACGTCACATGCACTACGCCGGGCGCCCTCACCGCCAGCGCGCCTGGGTCGCGGCCGGCCGACACCGCAATCGCGCGCAAATCTGTGATAGCGCTGCCGAGCTGGCTTAGTGGTATCAGCACCGGCAGCCATCCGTCGGCGCGCTGCGCGGTGAACTCGACGCTCTTGCGATTGAGCGACGCGATAAAAATCGGGATGTGCTTGCGTGGCGGTTCGAAGCGCAATTTGAACCCGCGGTTAAGCTTGAAAATCTTTCCGTTGTAGTTGAGCGGCACGCCGGCCATCAGCATGTCGATGATGTCGGCGTATTCCTTGAGCCGGGTCAGCGCCGGTTCGAACCTGACGCCGTGGAAATGCTCGATCACCTGCGGACCGCTGGTGCCCAGGCCGACGATCATGCGGCCGCCGCTGACTTCGTCCAGCGTCGCAAAATGCTGCGCCAGTGCGGCCGGCGTTCGCGAGTAGGTATTCACGATACTGCTTGCCAATCGGACGCGCTTGGTGTGATCGGCAAGAATCGCCAGCAGCGTGAAGGCATCGCGTCCCCAGGCCTCCGCAAC
>DATJOQ010000171.1:0-8169 GCA_035506935.1 Binataceae bacterium (SeqCode)
CAAGTTAGTATTGATCGACGCGGTAGGTCTTAAGGTAGAAGGCGCTCCGATCGCCGACATATTTGCCCCGGCACCGCCCGAAGCGCGCCGGTTGTTTTTCTACGACCCTGAATCGGAACTGGCTATGACGATGGTTCCTGACGTGCCGTCGCCTGAGCTACTCGAGATGGTGCTCCGAGCCAGAGAGGGAACCGCGCGGGTCGGATGGAATCCTTATCTAGCAGATCCTCGCCTGCGCGAGCGGCTTTATCGCATCAGCGTGCCTACCTTACTGATATGGGGAGATACAGACCGTGTCGTGCCGATTCAGCATGCTAACGCTTACAAACAGGGTATTACTCAGTCGCGGCTCGCGATGATTAATAACTGCGGGCATTGTCCCCCTTTTGAAAAGCCGGAAGAGACGGCCAGCCTGATAGCCAGTTTTCTAAAAGGGTAATAGCAACTCGCAAGCGCAGGAGATTAGAATGGCGGTCACCGTAAAGAAAGCGGTTCTATGGCGCAAAGAGGTAGAGAATCGTCCTGGCGAGCTTGCGGATACACTGGAACCTCTCGTCGCGGCGGGCGCGGACTTAAAAGTAGTAATGGGATACCGCTACGGCCCGGGCCAGAGCATGGCCGCGATTGAGTTGTACCCGATTACCGGACGCAAGGCGGTCGCGGCTGCTGAGCAAAGCGGCCTGAGTGCTTCGCCCATCCCCAGCCTGCTGGTCGAGGGTGACGACAAACCCGGCCTCGGTCACGCTATTGCGGGCGCGCTCGGCGACGCCAATATCAATCTCACCTTCGTAGTTGCTCAGGTTGTCGGCCGGCGCTACTCGGCAATATTCGGTTTTGAGAACGAAGCCGACGCGTCGCAAGCCGCCAAGCTGATCAAGAAAGCAGCGCCTGCGCGAAAGTCGCGATAGGGCGGCGCTACGCCGAACCATCCGGCACTGGACCGCGCCCGCGCTCGACGCCCAGTACACCGAGACGCCAGGTACTCCGCCGCACAACTCTGCTGATACCCGCGGAAATCCGCGAGGCACGCTAAAGTCGGCAATTGCAATCGCTGAATTGCTTTGTGCTTGATGCTTCGAGCGCAATTCTTCGGAGGGACTGCCGCCTGGGCGTTGCTCGCCGTTTGGTGATTTTTGACCCAAAGGGAGGATCGTAACCGCTACTGCCATACTGATCACTACAATGAACGAGACGACACTCGCGTATTCATTTCCTCTGCATTGAACGGAGGTCTGCATGCGCGTGGTCGACGACATAGGAATCAGGTCCAAAGTTTTCTCCGGCTTTGGTCTGGTCATCGTCCTACTGGTAGGTCTTGCTGCGGTGTCTTACTTCGGCTTGAGCGGCGCAGACGAAATCTTCACTCAGTATCGCGCGCTCGCGCGCAACACTAATCAATTGGGCCGGGTGCGGGCCAACGTGCTGGAAACCCGGCTCCACGTGAGAGCTTTTCTCGACGACTTTCCTGGTTCAATTGAAAAAGCGCAAGCACGCGGCAAGGCAGCGCTGCAGTTAGCGAAAGAAGCGCAGGGAATGGCAATCGACAATTCCGAGCGCGAAAAGCTCGAAACCATAACGCGCCAGGTCGAGGCGTACAACTCCGCGTTTTTCAAGCTGATTACTATCCAGCATGACCTTACTCAATTGACAAACACGATGTACCAATTGGGTCTCGATGGTGACCGGCGTCTATCCGACGCAATTGCGGCAGCCACCCGCGCCGGCGATAACACCGCATCTTATGAGCTGAGCAAAGCAGAGCGTGCTTTTTTGCTGATGCGTATTGCGGTGAACAAGTTCACCAAAACTCACGCTGAAGAGTCGGCCAATGAGGTAAAATCCGAGCAGACAACATTTGACGGTTTTATTTCGAATGCTTCGGCGAGGCTGCCCAGCCTCCAGTTGCACTCCGATGCGCTCTCGCAGCCGGTTCACGTATATGTGGACACCTTTAGAAAATTGCATGACTTGGCTCTGACCAAGGATCAAATCGTTGAGAAAGACATAATCGCGGTTGGCGCCAAGGCCGGCGCCGACGCCGAAGAGCTAGAGCTCGAATACAAAAGCCAGCAGGATAAGCTCGGTCCAATAGCCTCGAAGAACCTTTACACAAGTGTGATCCTGAACATTGTCATCTCGTTGATCGCCATCACTGTTTCGATCGCCGCCGCAATTATCATCGGTAACGGCATCTCCGCTCCGATTATGATGGTGACCTCAGTAATGCATCGTCTGGCTGCTCATGATCTGAACGTCGCGGTCGACGGCTTCGTCGGCCGCGCCGACGAAATAGGTGAGATGGCAAAGGCCGTGAAGACGTTTCGCGACAATATGATCAAGGCCGACGAGCTAGGCGCTGAGCAGACGCGCTCTCACGAAGCCGAGGTAGCAAGAGCTCGTCGCGTAGACGATTTGACCAAACGCTTCGAGGCCAGTATCGGAAACGTGCTGGAAAAAGTCACGGATGCCAGCGAAGAACTCGCGGAAACATCCTCTACGATGTCAGCGGCCGCCAACCAGTCAGCCAACCAGGCTTCAACCGTAGCTGCGGCAGCAGAGCAAGCCTCGGCCAACATGCAGTCGGTTTCCGCTTCCACCGAGGAATTATCTGCTTCAGTTCGTGAAATCGGACGCCAGACCACCGAAACTAAATCAGTGACCGATACCGCGCGCAGCGAGAGCCAAAAGGCCAACTCGCAGATACATACCCTAGCTGAAGCCGCGCAGCGTATTGGTGAAGTGGTGAAGCTGATTAACAACATCGCCAGCCAGACCAATCTGCTGGCGCTGAACGCGACCATCGAAGCCGCTCGCGCTGGCGAGGCCGGCAAAGGTTTCGCGGTGGTGGCCAATGAAGTCAAAGAGCTCGCCAGCCAGACCGCCAAGGCAACCGACGATATCGCGCAGCAGATTACCGGCGTCCAGAGCTCCACCCAGGACGCGGTTAGCGCGATCGATAGCATCGCGGACACTATTAGGAGAGTCTACGAGCTTTCGGCTTCCAGCGCGGCTTCGGTCGAGGAGCAGGAAGCCGCGACCAGGGAGATCGCTCGCAACGTTCAGCAGGCAGCTCAGGGCGCCCGTGAAGTCACGACCAATATCACCGGCGTCACCTCTGCCGCGGAATCAACCGGCTCGGCCGCCAAGACCGTCAGCAACGCAGCCAACGACCTCAATAGCCATGCGCAGATACTCCATAACCTGATCACGGAATTCCTGGCGGACGTAAAAGCATCGTGAGAAGTCAATTCGACAACATACTCCATTCGCCGCCGCTATACTTACTCTGATTACTTCGCTAATCGGCGCGGGCGCTTCGCGCGCTGCTCGCTGAAAACCTACAATTCGCCATTATCATTGTCACTCCGCTCGGATAATGGCATACGTTACGGAGTCAGCATTCCACTTCGCTCTGGATCAACTTGGAGATTGTGATGATGAACAACGTTCGGCTTTTGCGCACGCTTCAACTCTGCGCGTTGGTTCTTTTCCTGTTCGTGATGAAGCCGGCAACGTCCGCGAGCGCTGGCGAAATCACGGTTGCAGCCGCCGCCGATCTCACTTTCGTATTCAAAGATATCGGCGCGCGCTTTAAAAAAGAGACCGGCAACACGATCAAGATTTCTTATGGCTCTTCCGGTAATTTCTTTTCGCAAATCCAGAACGGCGCGCCCTATGACATGTTCTTCTCCGCCGACGTGCTGTATCCGAAGAAGCTCGAAGAAGCCGGCCTGATCGAGCCGGGCACACTGTACGATTACGCAACGGGCAAACTTGTGATTTGGGTGCCCACGAAATCCAAGCTCGATCTGAGTAAAGGACTCAAAGTCCTGCTCGATCCCACCATCAGCAAGATCGCGATCGCGAATCCCAAGCACGCGCCGTATGGTGCGGCGGCGGTCGCCGTCCTGCAGCACGAAGGCATTTACGATCAGGTCAAGGGTAAGCTCGTGATGGGCGAGAACATCTCGCAGACCGCTCAGTTCGTCCAATCCGGCAACGCCGACGTGGGGTTGCTGGCCCTATCGCTCGCGGTCGCGCCGGCGATGAAGGAGAGCGGACGCTACGTGGAGATTCCGTCTGACGATTACCCGCCGATAGTTCAGGCCGTGGTAATTCTCAAATCGGCGAAGAACAAGAAAACCGCCAAGCAATTTTTGAAATTTCTGAAGTCGGATGAAATCGTCGCGTTGATGCGCAGCTACGGATTCGTGCTTCCAGGCGAGGTGGCGAACGCTCACTAGGTCCACAGCATCCGAAAACCAAACATGATCGAGTGGCGCGCGATAATTCTGACCTTCAGGTTAGCGTTCGTGGTATGCGCGGTCCTGCTCGTAATCGGCACGCCGATCGCCACGTGGCTCGCCTTCACCCGCTGGCGCTGGAAATTCCTGGTCGAGTCGATCGTGGCCCTGCCCCTGGTTCTGCCACCGACCGTGCTTGGCTTCTATGTGCTCGTGGCGCTTGGCTCGAACAGTCCGATCGGCCGCTGGTATCGTAATCTCTCGGGACACGGATTGCCGTTTACTTTCGAGGGGCTCGCGATCGCGTCCGTGATTTACAGCTTGCCATTCGTGGTCCAGCCGATGGTGGCGGCGTTTTCGCAGGTCGATCGCAATCTGATCAACGCGTCGGCGATCCTTGGCGCATCGCGACTTCGCACTTTCTTCCGCGTCGTGATGCCGCTCTCGGTGGGCGGAATAATCACCGGGGTCGTACTGTGCTTCGCGCATACGCTGGGTGAATTCGGCGTGGTGCTGATGGTTGGCGGCAACATCCCCGGCGTGACCGAAACCGTTTCGATCGCGATCTATGATAACGTGCAGGCCTTGAATTATGCGGCCGCAAATCGGATGGCGTTGCTCCTGATGATCTTCTCGTTCGTAACTCTTTCGATAACTTACGCGATCAACCGCAGGGTGTGGGCGATTTGGCCGATGCATCGCTAGCGCGGCCAGCCGCGACCGACGCGTCGCGGCCCGACGCGGATTCAGCCGCAGCACAAGAGAGCTCCTCGCTCTCTGTCCGTATCAAGCGTCAAGTGTCGCGCGACTTTTCGCTCGAGGCCGCTTTCGAGGCGCCTGCCGGATTCACCATGCTGCTGGGAACCTCGGGGGGCGGCAAGACGACGCTGCTGAATTGCATCGCGGGCCTGTCCCGTCCCGATTCCGGACGCATTACCCTCGGACCTCGCGTTATGTTCGATTCGAGTTCGCGCATCGACGTTCCGGTGGCTGAGCGCCGCCTCGGCTATCTCTTTCAAAATCTCGCACTATTCCCGCACATGACGATTGAACAGAACGTCCACTACGGCATCGTGAAATTGCCGGCACCTGAGCGCCGCGAACGCACCATGGCGCTGCTCGAATCTTTTCGCATCGCGCATCTGCTGCATAGCAAGCCCAGTCAGATCTCGGGAGGCGAGCGACAGCGCGCGGCGCTCGCCCGTTCACTGGTTACCGATCCGGTGCTGCTTTTACTAGACGAGCCGCTGTCGGCGCTCGACCAGGCGACCAAGGCCACGATTCTCGACGATCTGCGCAAGTGGAACGCCAGCCATCGGATACCGATCGTGTACGTAACTCATTCTCCGGCAGAAGCGTTCGCGCTGGGCGAACACGTCGTCGTGCTCGAATCGGGCCGTATCATCGCGAGCGGGATGCCGCAGGACGTGCTGCGTGCGCCACGCAACGAGACCGTCGCCCAAATCGTCGGCTTTGAAAACGTCTTCGACGCGGTAGTCTCCGCGCTCGAGGAGCACGAGGGCACGATGCTATGCCGGCTCGGCAACGACGGTCGCGAATTGGAAGTGCCGCTTACCCGCGCTGAAGTAGGATCGCATGTGCGGATTGCGATTCGCGCCGGCGACATAATCATCGCTGACGAGCGCCCGCACGGATTGAGCGCGCGCAACGCTTTCGAGGGCCGCGTCACCGCAATACGGCGCGAAGGCGTCACCGTTATAGTAACCGTCGACTCGGGCCTCCCGTTCGAGGTTCATATCACTCCCGCCGCCGCTGAAGAGCTACATCTGGAAACAGGCAAGCAGGTTTGGCTGGTAATCAAAACCTACTCGTGCAACCTGGTGGAGCAGACACAGCAAGCGCGGATCAATTCGAAGGCGTCGCTCGAATCCGCATGATTTTTTCGTCTTCCTGAGCCAAACTCCGGTCATGACAAAAATCTCCTGGTCTCGATTCTTTTTACTGTGGCTGGCCGGCATCGACCTGCGCATCACGATGCTGGCGGTGCCACCGCTGCTTCCATTCATCCACCACGACCTGAAACTGGATGAAACAGGGGTCGCGGTTCTGCTGGGCCTTCCGCTTCTGCTGTTTGCCGCCGCGGCCACGATCGGTTCGATGCTGATCTCGCGCTTCGACGCGCGCCGCGCTCTGATCTTCGGATTATTTGTAGTCGGCGCAAGTTCTGCGATGCGCGGCGTGGGACCTTCACTAACAATACTGTTCGCGATGACGTTCGCGATGGGCGCGAGTATTGCGATTGTGCAGCCGGCGCTTCCCGCGATGGTTTACCATTGGGCGCCGGCGCATGTCGGCCTGGCCACTGCGGTTTACAGTAACGGTTTCCTGGCGGGCGAAGTCGTCGCCGCTGGATTCACTACGAAAGTGGTACCGCTCCTCGGTGGTTGGCCGTTGGCGCTCGGCGTGTGGGGAATACTTCCGGTCGTGACCGCTGCACTGCTATGGACAACGACTGCTCCGTTGCCGAAATCGGCCAGCGCGGAGCAGCGGCGATGGTGGCCGGACTTCGGACACGCGCGCACCTGGCGCCTGGGACTTGCTCAGAGCGGCGGCGCGATCATTTTTTTCGGCTGCAACGCTTTCTTCCCCGATTACCTTCACGCAATCGGCGCCTCACGCCTGATCGCGCCGTCGCTCGTATGGCTGAATGCGGGCCAGCTACCGGCCTCTATCTTGATCGCGTTGTGGCCGTCATGGTTCGTCGGCCGCATCCGGCCGATTCAGGTATCGGGATTGCTCGCGGCTGCGGGACTCGCCGTGTTTTTCGTTCCGCACGAATGGGCACGTTTGAGCGGCGCCGGAATTCTCGGCTTTGCGGCCGCCTTCGCTTTCATTCTCAACCTCGCTCTGCCCGCGGTTCTCGCCGAACATTCCGAAGATGTGCATCGAATCTCGGCCGGTATGTTCACTATCGGTTATGGTATGGGATTTCTGTTGCCGCTTTTGGGAGGTACGGTATGGGACAGAACGGGAATAGCGGCGGCGTCGCTAGCTCCGGCGGCGATCGGAGCGCTGCTGCTGGTAATCGCGCCTCGCGGTATCGAGGAGCGTTCGCTCAGCCTGATTGTGAGAATCGCGACCGATGCGGCGGCGGCCTCAACTTCACCGAGCAGCCGCGAACTATGAGATAGATGCGATGAAAGCGATCCAATTCGACCGTCTCGGCGGGCCCGAGGTAATGCAGTTGCGAGAGATCGCCCGTCCCGAACTTCTGCCGGGGACGATCCTGGTCAAGAACCAGGTGATCGCGATCAATTTCGGCGACACTTTTTTTATACGCGGTCGATACATCGTGAAGCCCGTGTTTCCCGACATCCCGGGGATGGAAGCAGCGGGCGTGATCGAAGCCGTCGCTCCGGACGTGACGGAGCTTAGCCCCGGAATGCGGGTGGCGTATATCGGCATGGGCGCCTTCGCCGAATACACGCGCGTGCGACAATCGCGGGCGATCCCGTTGCCCGATTTCATGAGCTTCGAGCGGGGCGCGGCTTTCCCCATCGCCGCGCTGACCGCTTGGCATCTGCTGCACACTTGCGGTCAGGTGACAGCCGGCCAGATCGTGCTGATCCACTCGGCCGCGGGCGGCGTAGGCATCGCCGCCGTGCAAATCGCGAAAGCAGCCGGCGCGCGCATTATCGGCACCGTTTCGAGCGATTCCAAAATCGAACTGGTACAAAAGTTTGGCGCCGATCATGTCGTGAATTACGAAACCCATGACTTCGCGGCCGAGGCGATGCGCCTGACCAACCGCCGCGGCGTCGACCTGATCCTTGACGCCGTGGGAAAACCCACGCTTGAGCGAGGTCTCACGTGCCTGGCGCCGTTCGGCCATCTGGTGCTGTTCGGCAGCGCGGGAGGC
Organism: Binataceae bacterium (SeqCode); assembly: GCA_035506935.1. Lineage (GTDB taxonomy): Bacteria > Desulfobacterota > Binatia > Binatales > Binataceae > DATJOQ01. The sequence continues at coordinate 8,125 of DATJOQ010000171.1, forward strand.
GTGCCCGATCCAGTGGATCCGATGAAGCTGTTCAGCAGATCTCTC
>DATJOQ010000172.1:0-8797 GCA_035506935.1 Binataceae bacterium (SeqCode)
CTTTCTGTTCAAGGTCCGACTGAACTATCCGGACGAGACCGAGCTCACGCGAATCATTTCCACCACCACCGGTCCCGACGAGGCACGGCCCGAGCCAGTTTTTGATCCAAGCGAAACTGCGACCCGGGTCGAAGCGCTCAAACGATTGGTGCGCGAGGTTATGGTGGCGCCGGAAGTCGAGCGCTACGCGGCGCTGGTGATCCGCGCGACCCTGCCTGAAGGATCGAAATTTATCGCCAACAAGCAGGGGCTCGCCCGCGACGAAGCAGTCAACCGCTACGTCAGCTTCGGCTCGAGCCCGCGCGGCGGCCAGGCGCTGATTCTCGGCGGCAAGGTGTGCGCGCTGCTCGACGGCAGAGCCAATGTTGCGTACGAAGATATCGAGCGCGTCGCGCAGCCCGCTTTGATCCATCGCCTAATGCTGAATTACGCCGCCGAAGCCGACGGCATCGACACGAGTCATCTGATAGAGCGGGTGCTCAAATCGGTGCGCGATCGGCGCGGCTGAGTTTCGTGGGCCATCGATGTTGGCCAAGCGTGCATTCGAGCCTGATTTTCTCAAACGCCTGGACGGCCTGATCCTGGGAATCAAGCGCGCGCGCACCGCGCGAATCGGCCCGCGCACGCTCGGTCGCGTGCAGGGTATCGGAATCGAGCTCGAGAATTTCAAGGATTACGTCGAAGGCGACGACCTGCGCTTCCTCGATTGGAACGCGGTCGGCCGGCTCGACGAGCTGTTCATCCGGACCTTTCGCGCCGAGCGCGAGATCGAGGTCACGATTCTGATCGACACCAGTGCCTCGATGGCGCTGCCGGCCAAGGACGACAAGCTCGGCCTGGCTTTGGCTTTGGGCGCGGCTCTGGCCTACGTCGGCATGAACGAGAATGACGCGGTGCGATTGGTCGCGTTCGGCGCGCATCATGGCAAGACCGGTCTCACTCAAACGCAGTTTCATCGCCGGCGCGAGTCCTACCTGGGATTGCTGCCTTTCGTGCAGAAGCTCAAGGGAGAGGGCGCGGCCTCGCTCAACCGCGCGGTCGAGCAACTGCTGCTCGCGCGGCGCCAGCCCGGGATGGTGGTGCTGATCTCCGACTTTCTGGTCGCGGCCAGTGATTACGAAACCGCGCTCACCAAACTTCAGGCCGCACGCAACGAGGTCAAGGTGCTTCACGTGATGGGGGAGCGGGAGAGTACGGGCACGCTGGCGCCTGGCTTCTACCGGATGCGCGACTGCGAGAGCGGGCAGATCCGCGAAATCGTGCTCGGTCCGCAAGCGGCCGCCGCCTGCCGCGCCAAGGTCGAGCAAATCTCGCGACGCTTGCGCGAATTCTGCGCCGCGCGCTCGATAACCTACGTCGCCGCCTTCGGCGCCGGCAATCTCGATCGGATTATCACGCAGGAATTCCCGCGCCTGGGCCTGGTGAGGTAGCGATGGGGTTCCTGAATCCGCTCAACCTGTTCTATGGACTCAGTCTGGGCCTGCTGATCCTCATCTATTTGAACGCGCGCTCGCGCTCCACGCTCGAAGTTTCGAGCCTGATGCTGTTCGAGGAGGTCGAGCAGCCGATTGCGAAGCCGAAGCTGGCGCGCGTCGATCTGCTGTTCTGGCTTGAACTTGCCACGCTGGCCGCGCTGTCGCTTGCGGTCGCCGGACTTTATCTGAAGCTTCACGCCGCGCCCGAACGAATTCGCCGCCACGCCCTGATTTTCGACACCGCGGCGTCGATGGGCGCGGTCGAAGGCAATCGCACGCGCCTCGATCAGGCCCAGCGCGACGCACTGGCGATCGTCTCGTCGGCGCCCGCCAGCGATCAATTCAGCGTCATCACCTATGCGCAGGAGGCGACTCTGCGTCACGCCGCCAGCGGTGATCGGAGCGCGATACGCGCCGCGATCGAGTCGCTTGCGGCCGAGGCGGTCGCGGCACGGCCGTCCGCGTTTGCTGCCGCCCTGATGCTCGCGCGCGAGAGCGATTCCGCCGAGCTGTTTGCCGACCGGCTGCCCGCAGGCGCCACAGTGCCCGATAGCTCGCATCTGCGGCTCCATCAGATCGGTACCGACGCCGCTAACCTCGCGATCGTGTCGCTTGATTCGGGCGTGCCCGGCCATACCCAGGGTCGCTGTACGATACGCAATTTCTCGTCGCAGACGCGCACGCCGGAGCTAGCGATCGATTGTGACGGGCACGAGGTCTACCGCTCGTCGGTTTCGATTCCAGCGCGTGGCCAAGTCAACCTCAATTTCGGGCCGCTTGCGAGCGGCGGCCTCGTGCACGCGCGGTTGCTCACGTCCGACGCGCTCGAAGCCGATAATCAGCGATGGACTTATGCGACCGCGAATCGCGCTTTCCATGTGTTGATCGTGTCGCCCGACGCGCAAGTGCGCGACGATCTGGCGCGCGTGGTTCGCGCGATCGATCCAAATTTCGAGATTACTGAGATTGATCCGCCGCATCTGAACGGCCTCGCCGATGCTCATTTCGATCTTGCCCTCATGCACGATTTCTACGATCCGGGACTGCATGCCGCTTCGCGCCTGCTGATATATCCGAACCGCCCGCCGAATGCCGCGCCGAATCGTGCGGGCGAGCTTTCGATCGGCAAGTCGGTCCCGTACTGCGAGATGAGCGAACGTATCGACGGCGGTATTCTCACCCGTCCGATACTTTTGGGCGCCGGCCGGATTATCACGCTGCCGATCTGGATGGAACCGATCGCTCGCGGCGTCGGCCCCGGCTCGGTCACGATGCCGATTGCTGCGATCGGCGCCAACCGCGACGGCCGGCTCGGTGTGCTTGCCTTTGACGTTCGCGGACATCTTCTGCTCGATCCCGATCGGATCGACGCGCTGATTCTGACCGTCGAGATGATCAAGTCGCTCGCCGCGCCGCAGGGGCTGTATATCGTTTCGAGTGGAACCTACGTCAGCGTTCCCGCAACCGGACGCGCGCGGGTGCAGGCGCCCGACGGAAGCTCAACCAGCGCTGTCGCCGATCAGTGGGGGCAAGTGCGGGTGAGACCGCTGCAGGCTGGCCGTTACCAGGTGAGCTCGGCGGGTGGCGTCCAGCAGATTTTCGCCAATTACTACGACGCGGACGAGTCCGACCTGGAATCGAAGCCGGTCACGATGCACGCGGGTGAACCCGGCGCGGGCGAATATGCGTCGATCACATCGTCGAGCGTGCGCCCGATCACATTATTGCTGATAACATTGGCGGTGCTGGCATTTCTGTCCGAATCGGCGCTGCTCGCCGGACGCACTATTATTGGAAGGCGCAGTGATGTTTGAGCGGCCGGAATTGTTATGGCTGATGCTGCTCGCGCCGGTCGCGGTTTTGCCCGGCCTCGCCGCGATACGCCGCGGCAAGTGGCTCGTCGGCGGCGCGGCCGCCGCGCTCAGATTTATCTGTCTCATGGTGCTGGTGCTGCTGCTGGCCGGACTCCGAATCGCGACGCGAACCGGAGCGCGAGGGCTCGCCGTGATCGTGGTGCGCGACCAGTCGAACTCGATCGCGCCCGATCAGGCTGCCTGGATGGATCGCAGGGTGAGCGAGCTCGGGCGCACGATGGACCCGCGCGATCGGCTCGCGGTGCTGGGCTTCGGGCGCGACGCGCGTCTGCTCGCGCCATTGAGCGATCCGCGGCTGGTCGGGCGGCCCGACGCCAGCGCCGAGCCCAACGGTACCGATATCGCCGGTGCGCTCGCGGTCGCGGCCGGACTGTTTCCTGACCAGGTCGAAAAGCGGCTGCTGCTGCTGAGCGACGGGATCGAGACTCTGGGCAACGCGGTCGAGGAACTGCCGGTGCTGGCGGAGCAGGATGTGCGCGTATTCACCGACGCGCCGCCGCCTTCGTCGACCCAACGCATAGCACTCACCACCTTCGAGGCGCCGAGCACGGTGCGCGCCCATTCGAGCTTCGCCTTTCACGTCGATATCGAGAGCGAAGCGCCGGCGGGCGCCAAAGCCCGGCTCAAGCTCGAATCCGACGGCGCTTCACTTGGCAGCCGCGACTTGAAGCTCCATCCGGGACTCAACCGCTTCGAGCTTCCCTACCGAATCGATCAGCCCGGCGCGTATATCGCGGGCGCCGAGCTCGAAGCCGACTCGCCGATCATCACGCTGAATCGTCGCGCCGAGACTGCGATCTCGGTTATCGGTCCGCCGCGTGTGCTGGTGGTATCAAACGAGCCGCCACAAAGCGTGATGGACGCGCTCAAGGTGCGCAACTATCGGGTCGATCAGCGCACCCCGCAAAGCCTATCGGCGAACTCGCAGGATCTGCTCGCCTACCAGGCGGTGATCCTGGCCGACGTGCCGCAGACTTCGCTGCCGGATCCGGTGCAGCAGGCGCTTCGGACCTATGTCAGCGATTTCGGCGGCGGTTTGATCGTCACCGGCGAAGCACTGGCCGACGATCGCTTCGAGCACGGCGCGCTCGAGAGCGTACTGCCTATCAAGTTTCAGCCCCAGCCCAGGCCGCCGAGCCGCGAGCCGGTCGCGATTTATCTCTGTATCGATCGCTCGAACTCGATGAGCTACAACTCGCGCTATCCCGCGGTGCGCGACGGCGAGCGCATTCGCTATGCCAAGCAGGCTGCGGTCGCGCTACTGCGCCAGCTCGACGACACCGATTTTGTCGGCGTGATTGCCTTCGATTCGCAGCCCTATGTGCTCTCGCGGCTGCACCCGCTAGGTGAAGATCGCGCGGCGCTCGAGGATCGGGTCGAGCGGCTGGAGCCGGGCGGCGGAACCGACTTCAAGGAAGCGCTTGAAATCGCCGAGCACGATATCCTCGCGAGCCGCATCGCGGTGCGCCAGGTGATTTTGCTGACCGACGGCGACACCAATCGCCAGTATCACGACCACGACGCGCTGATCGCCGACTTCGCCCGCGAGCACATCCCGGTTTCGACCGTCCGCATCGGTCCCGACCTCGCCAACCTGCGACTGCTCGAGGATTTCGCCGAGGCCACCGGCGGAGTTTTCTATCGCGTCGACGATATCGAAAAGCTGCCGCAGCTTTTCGTGCGCCTGACCCGGCAGGTGGCGAGCCGAACCTCGCAAAATCGTATTCACCTGAAAGCCGAAGGCCATAGCGCGATTCTGAGCGGAATCAAGCCCGACGAAATTCCGCAGCTCGAATTTTATACCACCACCGAGGCCAAGGACGGCGCCAGCGTGCCGATTCGAATCGAGCGCGGGAAGGAGCGCTTGCCGCTGGTGGCGGCCTGGCAGTATGGCCTCGGCCGCACCGCGGTTTTCGCCGCCGATCCGGATTCGATGGCGACGCTGACCTGGGTCCATTGGAATCGCTACGCCGAGTTCTGGTCCCAGCTAATCACCTGGACCATGCGTCGTGGCGACGCGGGACCGTTCGACTTGCGAATCGCCAGTGAAAGCGGCGGCGCTATCAGGTTCACCGCCGAGAAAGCCGAAGCGACCGGGGCTGACAATCTAATGTGCCGCGTTGCCGGCGGCGGACGCAGCTTCGATGTCGCGCTGAGCGCGATCAGTGAATCGCTGTTCGAGGGTCAATCGGCGTCATTGCCGCGCGGCAAATATTCGGTTGCGTTGATTCAAAAGACCGGCGCGGACGAGAGGGTTATCCTCACGCGGCAGTTCGCGGTGGCGGGACCATTGACGGCAGACGCCGCTGAATTGCGAATCCGGCCCGCTAATACAGAATTGCTGAAGCGAATCGCGGCGGAAACCGACGGCGGCTTCGCCCAGCCGATGGCTAAAATCCTGCAGCATACCGGCGCGACCGTTACTGTGCGCAGCGGCACCGAGCCCTACCTGCTGCCGCTTGCGATCCTGCTGATCCTGGCCGAGGCTTTCGTCCGCCGTCGCCTGCTCCCTGACTAGCGACTCTCGCGACGCCGTCGCGCCTGCGTGCTGGAACACGTCACGATAATGGTTAAATTGCAATTAATGATGCAGCCTGACGGCAAAAAGGCGCAACCTGACGGCAAAACGCTGATCGCTCGCGCGCTCAGGCAGCGATGTCCGGTGTGCGGGCAGGGCGCAACTTTCCGCACGCATTTTCGGATGAATCCAACCTGTTCACATTGTCACGTGGTTTTCTGGAAGGATCCTGGCGAGTGCCTGGGCGCGATGTATCTGGATTATGCGGTAGCTTTCGGAATCTTCGTGGTGTGCTGGCCGATGGTGTTTTTGACCACGAATCTGTCCGATCTCAAGCAAATTTTCCTACTGAGCGCGGTTTCGGTCGCGAGCGTGCTGATTTGCTATCCGGTCACGCGAAGTTTCTGGACCGTGCTGGTGTTTATCTCGGGCGGGATCGAGCAGCCGCCGGCGAACCGCTCGCGCCCAGCGGAAAAGCGTCACATCACTCTGGTAAAAAGATGACGCGGGAGCCGCTTGCACAACTCCCGCGCCGGTGCCGAACGCGAAGGGGGGTGGCGCGCTCGACGGTCACAATCTAGCCGGCGCTCGTTGCGTGCGCTGTAAAGGAGTAACTGTTATCCAGTGGCGGAGAGTCTTGTAGTCGCGATCGCGGCGGGCTTTCCGGCGAAAAAAAATCCTTTTCAGTTCTAATCCCGTTTCTTCTGAATTATCGGCGTCGAAAAGCCGCTAACTTCGCCTCAAGATGCTTGAAGCGCTCGGCCGCTGCCGCCAGGGTTTGGTCCTTCTTGGAAAACGTGAAGCGCAGCAGGCGATGCCCCAATTCCTTGTGCTGATAGAAGCTGGAGCCCGGCACTGAGGCGACGCCCAGTTGCTCGACCAGGAAGGTGCACGCCTCGAAATCGTTGCTGAATCCGAGATTGCTCACGTCGGCCATGATGTAATACGCGCCGTCCGGCAGTTTGCATCTGAAACCCGCGGCGGTCAGCATCTTGAACAGCGCCACGCGCCGCCGATCGTACATCGCGGTGAGTTCCGCGTAGAACGATTCGGGTAATCGAAGCGCGGTGACGCCCGCCACCTGTAGCGGATGAGGCGCGCCGACGGTCAAGAAGTCGTGGATCTTGCGAATCGCCGAGGTTAGTCTTTCGCTCGCGACCGTGTACGCTAGTCTCCATCCGGTGACCGAATAAGTTTTCGACAGCCCGCTGATAGTAATCGTGCGCTCGGCCATCCCGGGCAGGCTCGCGATCGATACGTGGTGCGCCCCACCATAAATGATGTGCTCGTAAATCTCGTCCGTGATCGCGAGCGTGTCGAAGCGCCGGCACAACTCGGCGATCATTTCCAGCTCCGCCAGCGTGAAGACCTTGCCCGTGGGATTGTGAGGCGTGTTGACGATGATTGCCTTGGTGCGCGGACCGAACGCACGCTCGAGCTCGGCCGGATCAATCGCGAAGTCGGGTCCGTGCAGCGAGACCACCACCCGCGAGGCTCCGGCGATTATCGTGTCGGGTCCGTAATTTTCGTAATACGGCTCGAATACGATCACCTCGTCGCCGGGATTGATCACAGCCAGCAGGCTCGCGATCATTGCCTCGGTCGCGCCGCACACCACGGTCAGGTTGCGATCGGGGTCGCAATCGATGCGATTGTAGGAGCGCACCTTCTCGGCGATCGCGTGGCGCAGCGCCGGCGAGCCATGGGTAATCGCGTACTGGTTGAAATCCTCGTCGATCGCCTGCTTGGCCGCTTCTTTCAGTTCAGCCGGCGCAGGGAAATCGGGGAAACCCTGCGCCAGATCGACCGCGTTCAGCCTAAGGGCGCGGCGGGTCTGCTCGCGGATCACGGATTCGGTAAACGAGGCGGTTTTCTGCGAGACGTCGGTTGACATAATCGGCCAACTCTAACCCGCGCGTCGCCTGCCGCCAAGTAGCGCTGCCTTGCACGGCAGGCTTCGCCACTCGCACGCTGGTGGTTGACGATTCACGCCATTGGTTCGAGAGATTTACGCTCGCTGCAGCATCTCTGTTTGCAATTCACCTTTGCGGAAGAGTAAGAGTGAATCCGTCGATAGAAGCCTAGCCAAGTCTACAACTGCCTAAGTTTTGGTTGAGCCGATATCGAAAGGGGGGACCGACGGTGCAGTTTCGTCCAGCGCCGGCGCCTAGCTTCAGCAAGCTGGCCAAAGTAGCTGTCCTGATGCTATGTGCGGCGTGCACGCAGCTAAGCGCGCCCGCGACCTATCAATTTCCCCTGCCGCCCTCGATGGCCAATTCGACCTTGGCGGCGGGCCCTCCGATTCCACCGGGTTCGTTAGTGTCTCCCGCCACGACCTCCAGTGCGCGACAGCAACTTGCCCACACTAATCTGGCGCGCTATTCGGCGCCCGCACCGGGTTCCCCCGCTTCACATCCCGCGTCGTCGACCGCTGGTTTCGAACGGCCGCACACTGCGCAGGAAGGACAGGGCATTCCGGTATCATTCGATTTCAAGGATGCCGACGTTCGTAATGTGCTGAGATTGCTCGCCGAAGTCAGCGGTGCCGAGATCGTCGCGACTGACGACGTTCACGGCCGCGTTACGGTGAAGCTCGACAATGTATCGTGGGAAGACGCGCTCGACATCATTGCCAAGACCCTTGATCTTAGGGTTGAACGCTTGGGCAACGTAGTGCGGGTGACCAGCGCGGCGCGTGCCGAAGCCGACGATGAAGCTCGCGAGCGCAGCGAAGAGCTGCGCACCGAACTCTTCAGATTGCGATTTGCGCGGGCAACCTACGTCGCCGAATTGCTGGCGGGTGAACGCACTCATATCGCTGCGGGCGAAGTCGGTGAACTCGAGCCCGGCCCGGACGACGGCGGCGAGGAGCTCAAGATAACGCCCAACTCGCCGTTCGTCGTGCCGCACAGGACCGCGATCGCGGCGGC
>DATJOQ010000173.1:0-3448 GCA_035506935.1 Binataceae bacterium (SeqCode)
GCGCCGCCGCGACATCCGGGTGGATCTGTCCAAACTGCGCGATGGTCGCGCCATCCATGACTGCCCGCGCGGAACGGCCGGGATGATAATAGTCTGCCGTTTGCGCGTCGTAGCCGAGTTCCCAATAGCCGAAGTGCGAGAGTATTTCTTCGACATCGCCCTTGAGATCGAAGAAGGTCAGCGGCCGAGTTTCCGCGCCGGTGGCTAAGCCGTGCACGATGCCGGCGTTCACGTTTCCAGTTGCGCCGAGTACGATTTGTTTGTGCTGCATGGCCTTTTCGCCCGCCGCTTCAAACGCGTTCCCCGCTTCAAAGAGCCGCACATTCTCGCTGCCACGGTTCAGGTTGTAGGCGAGCATGTTCAACATTCCGGGCACGAGCGAGTTGCGCATCGCCGAAGCTTCGTCGCTCAGCGGATTGGCCAGATCAAGCTCGGCCGACCTGGAGAACTGTTTCGCATCTTCTTTCGAAATGAAGGTCAGCGAGATCGTCTCGTCGTAGCCCAGCGCAAGGAAAGTTGACCGCAGCCGTGCATCTTTGTGCGCGTCGGGAAGATCGCGCACCTCGCCGCTGTAAGCGGGCAGGGTGTTGGCAAACTTGACATAGCCATGCAGGCGAGCGATCTCCTCGATGATGTCGATTTCGCGCTCGACGTCGAGCCGCCAACTGGGAATCTGCACGAGATAGCGGTCTTCCTGGCCGGTTGTCAGCACAAAACCCAGCCGCGTTAGAATGCGGTTGATTTCATGCGCGGGCAGATTCTCGCCGAGGATGCGCTGCACTTCGCGCAGATCGAGTTCGACGGGAGCGAGGTCGAGTTTGCGCGCGATGACGTCAATCACTCCGCCGATGAGAGTACCGCCGCCGGAATTGAGAACCAGCTCGGCGACGCGGTTCGTGGAGACAACAGTGGATTCGAAATCGGCTCCGCGTTCGAAGCGATGCGAGGCGTCGGTGTGAATGCCGTGGCGCTTCGACATGCGCCGCACAGTGACGGGATCCCACCAGGCCGACTCGATCAGAATGTTCTTCGTGCGCTCGGTGATCATGGTGTCATGGCCGCCCATGACTCCGGCAAGGCCGACTGGCTTCACGGCGTCGGCTACTACTAAATCCTCAGGCGTCAGTTTGCGATCGACTCCGTCAAGCGTCTTGAGCGTCTCGCCTGCGCGTGCTTTACGAATGACGAGCGCGCGGCCTTCGAGCAGATCGAGATCGAATACGTGCGTTGGTTTGCCGCTTTCCCAGAGAACGTAGTTGGTCGCATCGACGGCGTTGCTGATGGGCCGCTGATCGAGCAGTTCGAGGCGTGAGGCGATCTTCGCAGGCGACGGTTTTACCCGAACTCCACGGATTTCCTGCGCGGTGAATCGCGGACAAAGCTCCGGCTCCTGAATTTCGACGGTGACTTCGGACTTGCCTTGCGCGGCAGGCAGTTTCGGCTCGATTGGCCGCAGCGGGAGATCGTAGAGTGCCGACGCCTCGCGCGCGACGCCGTAATGGTTCATGGCGTCGGGGCGATTGGTCGTGATCTCCATCTCGTAGACAGTGGATTCGCCTTCGCCCGAAATGCCTTCGACGGCGACGCCCGCGAGGGTGAGTTCATCCGCGAGACGACGGTAGTCGACCGGAAGGTCAACGAAGTCGCGCAGCCAATGGGGAGAAATTTTCATTTAGCTTTCAGCTGTCAGTTTTCCGCTATCAGTAGAAATCATTGTCATCCCGAGCGCAGAGAGGGATCTGCATTTTGCAGCCACGAAGAAACTGCAGATCCCTCGCTGCGCTCGGGATGACAATCGCAAAAGCAGATCCCTCGCTGCGCTCGGGATGACAATCGCAAAACAGGATGCTCAGAACTCGAGACCTAAGACTCGGGACTTAAGACTTGAGACTTAAGACTCGGGACTCGCAACTCGTAGCTCTAGGCAAATTGCTCCAAAAACCTCACGTCTCCGTTAAAGAACAACTGAATATCATCCACGCCATACTTCATAATCGCGATGCGCTCGACGCCCATGCCGAAGGCGAATCCTGACACCTTGCTCGCGTCGTAATCCACGAATCCGTACACATTCGGATCGACCATGCCGCAGCCCAGCAACTCAATCCATCCGCTGGCTTTGCAGTTGCGGCATGGAGCGCCGTCGCGCGCGCCTTTGCCGTCGCAGAAAATGCAGCTGATCTGAACGTCGGCACTTGGCTCGGTGAAAGGGAAGAACGACGGATAGAAGCGCGTCTTCACGCTCGATCCGAACATGGCTTTCATTGCGTGATCGAGAGTGCCCTTCAGGTCGCAGAACGTGATGTTGGTATCGACCGCCAGGCCTTCGATCTGATGAAAGATCGGAGAGTGCGTCGCATCGAGCGCGTCGTTGCGATGCACCTTGCCCGGACAGACCACGCGCACTGGTGGTTTCATCTTCTGCATGGTGCGAATCTGCACGGGCGAAGTGTGCGTGCGCAGCAACAGGCGGTCGCGCAGCGGCTTCGATTCCTGTCCGGCGATGAACAGCGTGTCCTGCGTGTCGCGCGCCGGATGGTTGGGCGGAAAATTCAGCGCCTCGAAGTTGTAGAAGTCGGTTTCGATCTCGGGGCCTTCCTCGACCGAGTAGCCGAGGTTGCGGAAGACGGCGATCATTTCGTTCATCGTTTTGATGACGGGATGCTCGGCGCCGATTGGGCGGCGGATTCCGGGAAGGGTGATGTCAACGCGCTCGGCGGCGAGCCGCGATGACGAAGCGCCGCTCTGAAGGCGGGCGAGGGCCGCGTCAATCGCCTCTTCAACTTTTTTCTTGAGTTCGTTAACGCGCTGGCCGACATCGCGCTTGGCGTCTTTCGGAGCAACCTTCAGCCACAGATCGTTGAGCTGAGTAAGCACGCCATTCTTGCGCGCCATCCAGCGGTCGCGATAGGCCTTCCAGTCATTTTCCGATACGACTGCGGAAGATTCCTGCTCCAGAGCAGAGCCCAACTCGCTCGCCGCGGCATCGAGGGCAGCCGAGGAGAAGTCAGTCAGTTTTGGAACGGTGTAGGGCACGGTCAAGCGATACGACATCCTACGATGTCGTCGTGAGAGTTCGTAATTTTGTTGGTTATCATCCGCAGACTTTTTGGCTTTTGCTTAGTGTCATCGAACGCGCAGAATTGCAATCCTCTGATGGATAGTCTTCGCTTTGGCTTACCAACAATGGGGCAATCTCTATGCCGGGGGGGTACCCCCCTCCCCTTTTGCCTTGACTCCGATCTATTGTAATCAATAAGTTAGAATAAGTATCCGCTCAAAATCTTCCAGAATAAAGACTTAGACTTAGTTTTTGTAACTGCTTTGGCCGCTTATAGTTAAGCTCAATTTTTGGTTATTTTTTGCTCAATGAGCTGGCAAAATCTTCCATTTAAAGGACTTATATGTAAAATCTTGAGCGCGTAGGAGATAGATACCAAAAAGAGCC
>DATJOQ010000174.1:0-3071 GCA_035506935.1 Binataceae bacterium (SeqCode)
GATCCGTAAGTATCCGGTTAGTGTCCATAGGCATCCTCCTATTTTACACAACCTCCCGCGCGACAAGATTAACAGCTGGGACAAGTGTGGAATAGGATATATGGCCGATTCGTCGTCGACGCAAAACGTTCGGCCCGCGACAGTGTACCCAAGCGATACGAGCTCGCGTTTATCGAAGTGCTGAAAAAACTCGCGCCCACCGCTCGTCACACCAACGTGAGGCATCACATGCTTGGCTATCTTCGCCATCATCTCGACGCGACGGCGCGAGACGAACTATAACGCTAATCGATGACTACCGCAGCGGCCGGGTGCCGTTAGTCGTGCCGATCACGCTGTTTAGACACTACGTACCCGAGTTCAACGTCGCCTACTTGAATGGACAGGTCTATCTCGAGCCACATCCTAAGGAGTTGATGCTTCGTAACCACGTCTGAAGTGTTGGCGATTCACATCGAGGACCAATGACAGGCCCAGTTTCAAATCCGGCCCTGGTACTACTCACCGGCGGAACCGGATACGTTGGCGGCCGTTTGCTGCGAGCGCTCCTTAACGAGGACGTGCGCGTGCGATGCCTCGCGCGCCGCCCGGAGTATTTGCGGGCGCGCGCCGGCGCAAATGTGGAGTTGATTCGCGGCGATGTGCTCGATCCGAATAGTCTCAAAGCCGCTTTCGAAGGGATTTCGACCGCTTACTATCTGATCCATTCGATGGGGGCTGCGGAATCCTTCGAAGAAAGAGATCGTAAGGGCGCGAGCAACTTCGCACAGGCGGCGCGCGCCGCCGGAGTCGGCCGGATCGTTTATCTCGGCGGTCTCGGCAGCAACGGTAGCGATCTCTCGCCGCATCTGCGAAGCCGCCACGAAGTGGGTGATGTGCTGCGCAAATCCGGCATTCAGGTAATCGAATTCCGCGCCTCGGTCATAATCGGGTCTGGCAGCCTGTCGTTTGAAATGATCCGGGCGCTGGTTGAGCGGCTGCCGATTATGATCACACCCAAGTGGGTGGCGATAAAATCTCAGCCAATCGCTATCGGCGATACGATCGATTACCTGCTGGCGGCACTGAAGCTAAAAGGAGCGGGCAACTATACCTACGAAATCGGCGGCGCCGACGTCGTCTCCTATGGAGACATCATGCGTGAGTATGGGCGCCAGCGTGGTCTTCGACGCCTGATGATTCCGGTGCCGGTGCTGACCCCGCGGCTCTCGAGCCTGTGGCTTGGGCTGGTGACGCCGCTTTATGCGCGCGTGGGACGCAAGCTGATCGACAGCATTATCCATCCGACGGTGGTGCGTGACGATGCGGCGCTGAACACTTTCTCGATTCGCCCAAAAGGAATGCGCGAGGCAATAACGCTGGCGCTGCGCAATGAAGACATCGATTACGGAGCGACCAAATGGTCCGATGCACTATCGTCGGCGGGTGATACGCGCGACTGGGGAGGCGTAAGATTCGGCAACCGGCTCGTCGACTCGCGCGTCGTGCATGTCGACGTGCCGCCGGAGCGGGCATTTGCGCCGCTTCTCCTAATCGGGGGCACTACCGGTTGGTTTTACGCCAGGTGGCTGTGGACCGTGCGTGGACTGCTCGATCTGCTGGTTGGCGGAGTCGGAATGCGCCGGGGGCGGCGCGATCCGGAAGCGATGGAAGTAGGCGACACTATCGACTGCTGGCGGGTCGAGACGCTGGTGCCGACGCGCCAACTTCGGCTCGCGAGCGAGATGCGCTTACCAGGACGGGCCTGGCTCGACTTCGAGGTCGCGTCCGACGGCGCGGGTTCCACAATTCGGCAAACGGCGATATTCGACCCGATCGGACTACCGGGCCTCGCGTACTGGTACGGGGTCTATCCGTTGCATCAGGTGGTATTCGCCGGCATGTTGCGCGGAATCGCGCGCGCCGCGATTGTGGCCGCCTCAGAGCAGCGACTGAGTCAGCATCCTATGCGCGCGGATTGATGGATCGCGTGAATCCTGTCGCTCCTCAAAACTTGATACGCAGGAATTCGTTGGAGATCGCGAAGGCCTGGCGGTAGGCTGCGTGCATGACAACACCGAGCGAAGTCTCGGTCACCCTGAGCCACCAACCCCGAAGCCGCATGGAACTGGCGTTGGAAGCGATCGCGCTGCGCCATCAGATTGCCGTGTTGAAGCGCAGCGGAACTCGTCGGCCGTGCTTTTGCTGCTGGGATCGACTGTTTTTGGTCTTGCTGTCGTGGTGGTGGCCGCGCTGGCGGCAGGCCCTGATGGTAGTGCAGCCGGAGACGGTCGTAAAGTGGCGCAGCGATGTCTGGTCAACGTTCTGGAGATATCGATCGTGTGGTCGCTGGCGGGGCGGGCGTCCCAGGGTCTCTCGCGAAGTCCGCGAATTGATTATGCGGATGGCGCGCGAGAACTTTACGTGGGGTGCGCCGCGGATCCACGGTGAGCTGCGGATGCTCGGGTTTGAGGTTTCCCAGGCGACGGTATCTCGCTATCTGTCGAAGATTTATCGTCGTCCCGGACAATCGTGGGGGACTTTCATTCGCAGCCAAGCAATGGCTTTTAGGCGCAATCGTCTCGAGCAGGATTCTGACTCGGAGTTCTTGGGCCTCAGCAAGTGGTCTAGCGTCGGCGGCGAGGCTGGCCGAGCGGGGTTCAAGGCGGCCCGGGGATGTTTCGTGTCACGCTCGAGGTGCTTCGTACCGGTCCAGCGACCCGGCAAAACGCTTCGCCCTCCACGGAGCGCTGGTGACGTCACTTTCCAATTCAAGTTTCGATGCGAAGTCCGCCCTATCATACGCGGACATCACCAAGGCTGCCGCGTGGTGTGCTGAGTCGCACGGATCAAGTTATGAGAAGGCACACCATCTCGAACGCTGCGTTTATCGCGCCCCGCACGAGCTTCAGCGCCTTCACGCCACACGCGTCGACTTCATCTCTTCGCCAGCCAACGCGAAATCTCTCCGCCAAAAACGCCTTCCGTCCATCGGCCCGCCGCGGTTGAGTCCCACCAGCCTGCGCGCGCGAACCTGACTCGGTGCAGGTTCACTGCGCTTAGCTTTACGAAAAGGTCTCGTCAGCGCCCGC
>DATJOQ010000175.1:0-3409 GCA_035506935.1 Binataceae bacterium (SeqCode)
AAAGCATTGTCGTGGAAACATCCGAAGCTCCGATCGCGCCGCGTGGGCGCCGTTCAGACAATGAAGCGAGCTCGTGCCCGGTGTCCCCCGATAGCCGCGCCAACGATGCTCGCTCAAGCAGTCCACCCCCTAGGGCCAAGCTTTAGTATACGCCCGGTCTTTGTCAAGGAAGGCTCGCGCCGCCCGCGTTTAATTATGGCAACATCGTGCACGCAAAGTTCCATTTGCATTTTCGTGCCTGGCTTTGGCAGGCTGGATCGGCATTGGCAGTAAAACTTTGATCGGAGCAGTAAAACTTTGATCAGAGATCGATGGCGCCGAGCCTGATCCGCGGCTTTCGACGCCCCTCGCAACCGCGCGCAAAGGAGCGAGCTTATGAGCATAGAGCAAAACAAACAGACCGTGCTGAGCTTCTTCGAGAAGTTCTCGGCCATGAAAATGGATGAGGCTTTGGCGCTGATGGGCGACAAGGCCACCTGGTGGGTCGCCGGCAATTTTCCGCTATCCGGAACCAAGAGCAAGAAGGAATTTGCCGAACTGGTCGCGGGTATCCTGCCGGTCATGCCGCAAGGGATTAAGTTAACCGCCAAATCGATGGTGGCCGAAGGCGACAGTGTCGCCGTTGAAGCAACTTCGTACGGCAAGCACGTAAACGGCAAGACCTATCAGAACATGTACCACTTCCTGTTCGAGTTCCGCGACGGCAAGATTCAAGCCGTGCGCGAGTATCTCGACACGATGCACACCAACGACGTGCTCTGCAGTTAGTAAATCATGGAAGATCGCAACGCCGAGCCGGTGCTGATCAAGCACGAGCCGCCGCTCGGCTGGATCGTGCTTAACCGCCCCGAGGTCCGCAACGCACTGAACCAACGCAGCTGGGCCCTTATCACCGAAGGCGTGGCCGAGCTCGAGGCCGACCCCGAGGTGCGCGTAATCGTGATGCGCGGCGCAACGCCGGAGTCGTTCATCTCGGGCGCCGATATCTCCGAATTCAAGGACGTTTACGCCAACGCGGAACAGGCCAAGCTTTATCGCGAGGCGCCCACGCGCGCGACCGAGGCGCTAGGCAACACCCCGAAGCCGGCAATCGCGATGATCGCGGGTCTGTGCATGGGCGGCGGAGTCCAGGTTGCGCTCTCGTGCGATATCCGGATCGCGGCGCGCGGCACGCGCTTCGGGGTGCCGGCCGCGCGGCTCGGATTGGCCTATCCGCTGGATGCGGCGCTGACCCTGGTGCAGGTGGTAGGGCCGGCTAACGCGCGCGATATCCTGCTTTCAGCCCGGGTGTACGATTCGGAAGAAGCGCTCGCGATGGGCCTGGTCAACAAGGTGGTTGGTATCGCCGAGCTCGAAGGTCTCACCCGCGACTATGCGCTCAAGATGGCGAACAACGCGCCGCTGACCATGGCCGCGTCAAAGGCGGCGATTCGCGAAAGCCTCAAAAGCGCGCCCGAGCGTGATCGGAAAATGCTTCAGGAACTGAACGCACGATGCTTCAACAGCGAAGACTATCGCGAAGGGGTTCGCGCGTTCAGCGAAAAACGCCAGCCGAAGTTTTCGGGCCGCTAGCTCTGCGGCAACGACCGCATAATCCGCGATAACATGCTCGGCAAGCTGGGGAGAACCCCGATTATTCTGGTGCTGCTCGCGGTCTTGCCCGCGATCGCGGCCTGCCGCGGGGGAAATCGCGTGGATATCGTGGCGCCGGACGGCGCGACCCTGGCGACGGTCAAGGTCGAGATAGCGGACACGCCTCAAAGCGAGGAACTGGGACTCATGTATCGCAATTCGCTGGCCGCCGACGCCGGCATGCTGTTCGTGTTCGCCGCCCCCGCTCATCAGGTCTTCTGGATGAAGAACACCAAAATCCCGCTCGATATGATATTCGCCGACGGCCAACGTCGCGTGATTGGAATCGTGGCCAATGCTGAACCGTTTTCAGAAGCGCGTCTCAGCGTTCCTGGCGATTCGCAATACGTACTCGAGGTCAATGGCGGCTTCTGCCGCAACAACGGTATCAAGGCCGGCGACCGGCTCAACTTTCTTGGCTTCTCGCCAGCGGCCGCAAATCAATAGTACGATTGGTGGAAATCTTGCCAATCGGCCAACCGCGAGCGTCAGATGACTGAGATTCATCATCCGTCGCGGCCGCTGCTCGCGCGCTTGCGTTCGGAATCCAATCTGCTCGCGCTGATCGGGCTCGCGATCCTGCTGATTGCGGCGGGCATCCCGCGCGTGGTCGCGCTCGGGCGAGTGCCGCTCGGCTTGAATCAAGACGAGGCCTGCAACGGTTACGACGCCTATAGCCTGCTCCAAACCGGCCGCGATCAGGCCGGCAACCGGCTGCCGCTCACGATTCAGGCCTTCAACGATTACCGGATGCCTCTGTTCGACTACTCGCTGGTGCCGGTGGTGGGCGTCTTCGGACTCGATACTGCTTCGGTGCGGTTGGGCGCGGCGCTATGGAGTATCGCCGACCTGGCGGCACTGGCACTGCTCGGATGGTTGATGTTCGGGATGCGCGGCAGCGCGATCGCTGTCGTTCTTGCAGCGCTTTCGCCGTGGCATCTGCCTCTCAGCCGTTTCGGACATGAGGCGATCACCGCAGCCGCCACCACGAGTTGGGCGATGGCCTGCTTTCTGCTCTGGCATCGGCGGCGCTGGAGCGGATGGTTGATCCTGAGCGCGCTGCTCTTCGGGATTAGCCTTTACTCGTATTCGATCACCAAGCTGTTCGTGCCGGTATGGCTAACCGCGCTGGCGATTTTCTATTGGCGCGACCTGCGGCGCCAATCGATTACCGCGATCGCGGCGGGCGCGCTCGTAGGTCTCTGCGCGCTGCCGCAGATGATACTCCTATGGAGCGAAGGTCCGAGGGTTCAGGCGCGCTTCAACGAGATTTCGATTTTCAAATCCGACGGTTGGACTCTGGATACGCTGTGGGATTTTTTCAGCGGCCTGCTAAGCCACTTCAGCCCGGATTATCTATTTATCCACGGACAGCAGGGAATTAGAGCCGAGACCTTTCATCCGCCCGGATTTGGACAACTGCTGTGGGCCCAGGCTGTGATGGTCGCGCTTGCGCTTTGCGCGATTTACAACCCGCGCTATCGAAAGCTGATACTTCTGCTGCTTGCCTGGCTGGTGATCGCCGCGCTGCCGGTCGCGCTCACCGTGCCCGCTCCGCACGCCTTGCGCAACGTGCTCGCGATTACGCCATGGACCTTGCTGTCGGCGCTCGGGATGGTGTTCCTGATGGATTTGGAAGTCGTGCCGGCGATGGCGCGACGGGTAGCCGTAGGCTTGCTGCTGATCGCCACCCTATGGCAGGGCACAAGCTTCATGCGCTTCTATTTTGGAGAGTATCCGACGGTCGCCGCCCGCGCTTATCAATACGGGATGGAAC
>DATJOQ010000176.1:0-6925 GCA_035506935.1 Binataceae bacterium (SeqCode)
GCCGCTACGACTCGCTGGTGGCGTACCCGGCGCCGCAGGCGCCGGATACGCCACCAGCGCAGACGCCGCAGGCAGGGGCGGACGCCGCCCAGGCGGCGTCCGCCCCTGCCTATACTCCGCCCTCTGACGACCAGATCACGCGCAAGCTCGAACTTGCGCCGGCCGGGCCCGGCGTCTACCTGCTGCGCGATCGCGCCGGCAAGGTGCTCTACGTCGGCAAGGCCAAGTCGCTGCGTCCGCGCGTCCGCGCCTACTTCCGCGACGGCGGCGACACCCGCTTCCAGGTGCGTTTCCTGATGCGCCGGGTGCGCGATTTCGACACCCTGCTGACCAAGAGCGAGAAAGAGGCGCTGATCCTCGAGAACAATCTGATCAAGCAATACCGGCCGCGTTACAATATCCGCCTCAAAGATGACAAGTCCTACTTAAGCGCCAAGGTCACCAACCATCCCTGGCCGCGCATCACGGTCACGCGCAAGATCGTGAAGGACGGCGGGCGCTATTACGGCCCGTTCGGCTCCGCCGACGGTCTGCGGGAAACGATCGACGTTATCCGCAAGGTTTTTCCGTTACGCACCTGCTCCGACGCGGTATTCAAGAATCGTAGCCGGCCGTGCCTGGAGTATCAGATCAAGCGATGTATGGGGCCGTGCTGTTTGCAGGTCGATCGCGCCGAATATGAGCGCCATCTGCGGGCCGCGACGCTACTGCTCGAAGGCAAGGACCTCGAGCTGCTGAAGGAGTTGCGCGACCTGATGAAGCTCCACGCCGAGCGGCTGGAGTTCGAGCACGCCGCGCGCCTGCGCGACCAGGTGCGCGCGATCGAAAAGACCGTCGAGCGCCAAACCGTACTGCATCATTGGGGGATCGATCAGGACGTGTTCGGTCTTTACCGCGAAGGCGGATTTATCGAGGCGATCGTCCTGATGGTGCGTCGGGGCAAGCTGACCACGACTCAGAGCTGGAGCTTCGAGGATCTCGAATTTGCCGACCAGGACGTGCTCGCCGACCTGCTGACCCAATTTTACACCGGCGGCCGCTATTTGCCCGACGAAGTGATCGTGCCGGTCGCGCTCGAGGACGCCGAGGTGCGCGCCGAGCTGCTGTCGGAGCGGCGCGGCAAGAAGGTCGAGTTTATCGTGCCGCAGCGCGGCGAGAAGTTGCGCCTGCTCGAGATGGCGATCGAGAACGCGCGCCAGAGCTTCGCCGCGCGCCGCGAGAGCGACAATCGGCGGGAACGGATGCTCGAAGAGTTGCGCCAAAAGCTCCATCTGCGCAACACGCCCAAGCGTATCGAATGCTACGACATCTCGAATTTGCAGGGTTCGATGGTGGTGGCGTCGCAGGTGACTTTCGACGAGGGCGAGCCGCAGAAGAATCTCTATCGGCGCTATCGGATGCGCACGGTAGAGGGCCAGGACGATTTCGCCAGCATGTACGAGGTGCTGAACCGACGCCTGGATCGCGCGCTGCGCGAGAATCAGTATCCCGATCTGATGGTAATAGACGGCGGCAAGGGGCAGCTCAACGTCGCGCTGGAAGTTTTGCGCGAGCACAATCTGGCGGATCAAATTGATGCGATCGGATTGGCCAAGCAGCACGTGCTGAACGACCCGCGCGAAGAAATCGTGATCAAATCCGAGGAGCGCGTGTTCCTGCCGAATCGCAAGGACCCGGTAATTCTCAAGCGCAACTCCAACGCGCTGTTCCTGCTGGTGCGGATCCGCGACGAAGCCCATCGTTTTGCGATCACTTATAATCGCGAGCTTCGGCGGCGGGCGCGGATGCGCTCGGTGCTCGACGATATCGAAGGGGTCGGGCCGGTGAGAAGGCGCGCGATGCTGCGTCATTTCGGCAGCCTCAAGCGGATTCGCGAAGCGAGCCTGGAAGAGCTCGCGCAAGTGAAAGGGATCAATCGCGATCTGGCGGCGGTGATTCGCCACGAGCTCGACGCGATGGCCTCGATGCTGGACTGCGAGGAACAGGCCGCCGCCAATCCACCCGCCAACCATGAAGAGGAATCGCTCCGCGTAGATCCCTCGCTGCGCTCGGAATGACAAATGGCGGCGTTGCTGAAGCACGTCCGCGTCATCGCAAAACCAGGGGTTTGTCATTCCGAGCGAATTCTGAGCAGCGAGGAATCCCGGTGAGGCCTCTTCGCGCACTCCAGCATTCGTGGAATGAGATTCTTCGCTGTGCTCGGAATGACAAAAAGGGGTCCGCGCTGCTGATGCATCGGCGCGATCCGGGATTCCTCGCTCCGCAGACTCCGCTCGGAATGACAAATTCAGCGAAGGCCCCTCGATGCGAGCGCTTGATGCGCGAGCAGGCGGGCGATAGAAAGTTGCCAATCACTGCGCGCGCAGGAGTCGTTTATGGACAAGGCGTTGGCAGGTCTCAAGATCCTGGATTTCACGCAGTTCGAAGCCGGCACGTCCTGCACCGAGCTGCTGGGCTGGCTGGGCGCGGACGTGATCAAAGTCGAGGCGCCGGGCAGCGGTGAGCAGGGGCGCGCGCTGATGACCGATCAGCCGGGACTGGACTCGCACTACTTTTTGTTACTGAATGCGAACAAGCGCGCCATCACGCTGAATTTGAAGCACGCGCGCGGGCGCGAGATGGTGCTCGAGCTGGTGAAAAAGGTCGACGTGGTGGCGGAGAACTTTTCGCTCGGCACGCTCGAGAGCCTCGGCCTCGGCTACGAACGGCTGCGCCAGGAGAATCCGCGTCTGATCTATCTCACGATAAAAGGATTCGGCACCTACGGGCCGTACAGCCAGTACAAGAGTTTCGACATGATCGCGCAGGCAACCGGCGGCGCGATGACGATAACCGGGCCGCCCGGCTCGCCGCCGCTCAAGCCCGGACCGACGATCGGCGATACTGGCACCGGGGTGCACGCGGCGTGCGGCGTGCTGGCGGCATATATCCAACGCGAGCGCACCGGGCGCGGGCAGAAGGTCGAAGTGGCGATGCAGGACGCGGTGCTGAATTTCGTGCGCCCCTCGCTGCTGGGCAGCTACGTCACGCGTCGGCCGGTAGTCCGCAGCGGGAATCATCTGAAGGGCACCGCGCCTTCCGACATCTATCCGTGCGCGCCCGGCGGCGAAAACGATTACGTCTATATGATCTGTATCAGCGAAGAGATGTGGCATAGCCTGTGCGCGGCTATCGGGCGCCCCGAGCTGGTCGACGACGAGCGTTTCAAGGAGCGGCGCGCGCGCAACAAGAACCTGGAGGTGCTTTCGTCGATAATCGCTGACTGGACCTGCAAGCGCACAAAGCACGAGGTGATGAAGATTCTCGGCGACGCTGGCGTGCCGTGCGGCAAGGTGCTCGACACCATGGAGCTGTTCGACGATCCCCATCTGCGCGAGCGCGGCATGATGACCACGATCCAGCATCCGGTGCGCGGCGAGCTCAAGATGCCGGGATGCCCGGTGCAGCTCGAGGATTCGCCGGTAGCGGTCAAGAGCGCGCCGCTGCTCGGCGAGCATAATCGGGAAGTGTATGCGGAATATCTGGGACTTGGGGCGGACGAGATCGATCGGCTGAAGGCGGACGGGGTGATTTGAACCGTCGCGCGGATTTGTCACACGAGGAGGATGGCGTCGATTTGGGTCGGCGCCCACAATGTGGAGAGCAGAAGCGGGGAGGAATGGCCGTGACAACATATCGCGACGAGGAAAAGAAATTCGCCGCCATCAATCCAATAAAAGGTTCGCTGCTCGGATCGCTGATGCTGCTTGCGGCGATCGCCTGCGGATGCGCGGGAGCGACGGTCACTCAGGGAACCACGGCGGCGCCGGTGAGCCAGGTGCGTCCGAGCCAGATCGTGGTTTACGACTTTGCGGTGTCGGGCACCGAAGTGTCGCAGAATTCAGGGCCGCTGCAGCGGCTCTATCGGGCTGCGACTGAAAATTCCGAACAGCAGCAGGAAGGCCAGATGCAAATCGCGCACGACACGGCCAAGAATCTGTCGGATGACTTGGTCAAGAAGCTGAACCCGCTCGGCTTCACCGTGATCCAATCGCCGCGTGGCACCACGCCGCCGGACGGGGCGCTGGTAATCGACGGCGAGTTCGTGACGATCAGCGAAGGAAATACCGCGCGGCGGCTGATAATCGGTTTCGGCGCGGGAGCGGCGACGCTCGACACGCGGGTCAATATCTACCAGCTGGCCAACGGCAGCGACGCGCAACTGCTCGACTTCACGACTCACGCCGACAGCGGCAAGATGCCGGGGGCGGCGGTCACGATGGGTGCGGGGGCGGCGGCCCAGGGCGGCGCGACGATCGGGATGGGAGCGGCGAGCGGAGCGATGGCCGGGGGCAAGCTCTACACCTCGACCACCAGCCATCTGGCGGATTCGACCGCCAAGCAGATCGTGGCCTATTTTTCTGACTATGCGGCGACGCAGGGTTGGATAAGTCCCGACCAGGCGCAACAAGCCAAGGTGGAAAACAAAGAATAGGTCGACGCGCGACAATCGCTCGATGCGCGCCTCAAGCCTTAAGCGCCACGCTAGCAAACGCGCGATGCAAGTCCCGCCAGAATAATGCGAATGCCGCCAGGCCGCTGATGAAAGACCTGTTCGACGCAATCGATTATCTCGCCGGCGCGGGCGAAAACCTGATCGCCGATTTCGTGCGAGCTCATCGCGGCACGGCCTACGCCGATATTCGATTCGAGGTGGTGTTCAATCGCGCGGCGAGCGCGGAGAACGGCGACGCGCGCGATTCGATCGAATGCGAGGGCGCGGCGTTCTGCGTGAGCGTGCGCTTCGCGGGAAAGGACGGCGTCAGCGGCAACGGGCAGAGCGGCGCGACGATCGGGCGGCTGGCGCTCAAGCCGTCGAAGCTGACGGCTGAGCTGAAAGCCTCGCTCAAGGAAGCCTATGAGCGGGCGCGCGCCAGCGCGCGGGCGAAGGCGGGATTACTGACGAGCCTCGGCGCTGCGGCGACGGGGCTGAGCGGCGCCGAAGCGGCGCCGCTCAGCCCCGCCCGCGACACCGTCGCGGCGATCTATCGGCGCGACCCGCGCGCGCTAGGTCCCGACGAACTCGAGAAGCTCTGTTGCCAGGCGTCGCGCGCCGCGTCGGGTCTGGGTTCGGAGATAGCGTTCAACTTCGTGGGCGCGATCAGCGAATTGCGCCACGAGCTTTTCATCAGCAGCGAGGGCGCGCTGATCGCGCAGCAGTTCGCCTTCTCTCAGGGCGACAGCTATATCGTGGCGCAAAGCGGCGACGGCTACCAGGAGAGTTACGACACGATCGGCCAGCAGCGCGGACTCGAATGCCTGAGCGAAGGATGGAGGGGCGAGCTGATGCCGAACCCGGACCTGACCACGTTCACGCTCGAGCTTGCGCGCGAGACGCGCGAGCTCGCGATGGCGCCGGTGCTGAAGCCGCCCAGCAACGAAGTTACGGTGGTGACCGACTCGCACTTCAACGCGCTGCTCGCGCACGAGATCGTCGGCCATCCGTGCGAGGCCGATCGCGCACTCAAAATGGAGGCGGCGTACGCGGGGCGAAGCTGGCTCCTGCGCTCGCTTCGCGACAACGAAGTCGGCCGCGCGATCGGCTCACCGATACTCTCGGCATGCTCCGATCCCGGCCTCGACGGCTACGGCCATTATCGCTACGACCACGAAGGCACGCCCGGGAAGCGCGTGATGCATATCGAGCGCGGCGTGTTCGGCGGCTTCATGAACTCACGCGCGACCGCGGCGGCACTCGGCGTCGAGCCCAACGGATCGGCGCGCGCCAGCGAAGCGCGCCACGTGCCGCTGATCAGGATGTCGAACACGTTCTTCCTGCCCGGTGAGAGCGAACCAAGCCGGATTATCGCCGAGGTCGAGCACGGCTATTACGTGTGCGGCTCGCGGATTCCGTCGATCGCGGAGTCGCGCGAGAATTTCCGCATCTCGGCGCGCCGGGTGCAGGAAATCGAACACGGACGGCTGGGACGGGTTTACCGCGCGGGCAGCGTGATGGCGGACTCGAAGCGATTCTTCATGAACGTCGACGCGGTGGGCAACGATCTGCGGCTAATCGCGATCCCGAATTGCGGCAAGGGGCAGCCGATGCAGGTGAAGCGAATGTCCAACGGCGGCCCGACCATGCGATCGCGCGCGTTCCTGGCGGGCGGCTAAGCCGCGAGAAAATCGCTCCGCGTAGATTCCTCGCTGCGCCCGGGATGACAAAAGGAAGGGGCCGGCTCAATGCGGGACCCATACCGGTATCGCGGCGAACAGACCGTCGACCACTCCGATTTGATACGCGAGTACCAGGCCGAAGCCGAAGCTGAGTAATCCCGAGCCGAGCGCCATCGTGCGGTTGAAGGAAGCCATCCGATTCGCCGACAGAACGACCGGCACGCCGATCGCGGTCGTGATCAGCACCATGCCGACCACCGTTCCGAAGCCGAACACCACCAGGTAGAGCGTGGCCCATCGCGGATCCGGGATCGCGCCCAACACGAGCAAGGCGATCGCGGCGCTGCCGGCGAGGCCGTGCGCGAATCCGACCGCGAGCGCTTTCCTGAGCACCCATCGGCGGGCCGCAAAAGCCGTGTCGGCGAGCCGATGCTCCTCGTGCTCTTCGTCACCCGGCATATGGGCGTGCGCGTGCGAATGGCCGAATTCGCCGTGAGTGTGGCCGTGCGAATGGACCAGCGGCGAGGCTTGCGGCTGCCTGCGCCTGAGCCAGGCGAAGCGCGGAAACGCAGTCAGCAGATTAGATAATCCGAGCGCGATCAGCACTATCGCAACCACGAACTCCATCGCGAGTCCGAGCCGAGGTGGGACGGTGAGCTTGAAGAAGATGATGGCTCCGCCAACCAGCAGAATCGTGGTCATGTGGCCGAAACCCCAAGCCATCCCGATACGTGTCGCGCTCCCCAATCGACGCTCGGTCGTAACGATC